>CAXIAD010000038.1:0-27536 GCA_964021645.1 uncultured Cognatishimia sp.
GGTCACTCGCGCATTGGGGCTGGGCACTCTTCGCGACATTGGATCGGGCAATATTGGCACGACGAATGTATTGCGCACCGGCTCTAAGGGGGCGGCTTTGGCGACGCTTATTCTGGATGGGGCCAAGGGGGCGGTGGCTGCATTGATCGCGCGTGAATTTGCGGGCGAGGATGCAGCACAAGTTGCCGGGTTGATGGCGCTAATTGGGCATTGTTTTCCGATCTGGTTGCGGTTCAAAGGCGGCAAAGGGGTTGCGACGTTTTTGGGTTTGATGCTGGCGCTGGCCTGGCCTGTTGGGATTGCTTGTTGTTTGACATGGTTGGCAACGGCCATCATTTCGCGCATGTCCTCATTGTCCGCACTGTTCGCTGCCAGCACGTCCACATTGTGGATAATGCTATTGAATGAAGGACAGATCTTTCTATTGGGTGCCATAGTCACCCTGTTGGTATTTTGGCGACATCGCGAAAACATCAGTCGTTTGCGCGCGGGTACTGAACCCAAAATCGGGCAGAAGTAGCCACGCATTCAGGGCGCGCCCACCTGCGCCATTGAGCCTGCGAGTAAGTGCATTTACCGCCCGAACGCAAAAGGGTGGACCCGGACAGGCCCACCCAATTTATGTTTAAGGTATTACGGATTTAGTAGCTGTACTGACCAAATATCTTGGTTATGTCACCATTCCATGGGCCGTGATATTGATCTAGCAATTCATCGGCGGGCACTTTGCCGCTATCAATGCTTTCTTGCAGGGCGTTCAGAAAGTGGGTTTCGTCAGGAACAAGGCCACCCGCACCGGGACGCGCGCGGGCCACAAGGCCAGCTTTGGAAATCTCCAGCACTTCGCGGGCCAGATCATGCATTTTGATGTTGCCAACTTGCGCCTGCAAGCCATCCACAGAAGCGGCAACGCGCAGGGCCTCGCGGGTTTCGGCATCCCATCCTTTGACAAGATCCCATGCGGCATCAAGGCTGGTTTGGTCATACATCAGACCAACCCAGAACGCAGGCAACGCACATAGACGACGCCAAGGGCCCCCATCTGCGCCGCGCATTTCCATGTATTTCTTGATCCGCGCCTCGGGGAAGGCGGTGGTGAGATGATCTGCCCAATCGCTAAGCGTGGGGGTTTCGCCGGGCAACGCAGGCAGTTTCCCCTCAAGGAAATCACGGAACGACATGCCCAGCGCATTGATATATTTGCCATCGCGATAGACAAAATACATCGGCACATCGAGAGCATATTGCGCATAGCGTTCAAAACCAAACCCCTCGTCAAAGACGAAAGGCAACATGCCGGTACGGGAGGCATCAAGATCGCGCCATACCCGCGACCGCCAGCTTTTGTGACCGTTCAATTTCCCCTCAAAGAAAGGCGAATTCGCAAATAGCGCCGTGGCAACCGGTTGCAGGGCCAGCGCAACGCGCAGCTTTTGCACCATGTCGGCCTCGGAGCCGAAATCAAGGTTAACCTGCACGGTACAAGTCCGGCGCATCATCGTGCGGCCCATGGTGCCAACGCGGCCCATGTAATCATTCATCAACTTATAGCGGCCTTTGGGCATCAACGGCATTTCGTCGTGCTCCCAAATCGGGGCCGCCCCCAAACCGATAAAGCCTACGCCGATTTCATCCGCGATATCTTTGACTTCGCGCAGGTGAACATTCACCTCGTCACAGGTTTCGTGGATGGTTTCCAACGGGGCACCAGATAGTTCCAGCGCGCCACCCGGCTCAAGCGAGACATTTGCCCCGTCTTTTTCAAGGCCGATCAACTTGCCGCCCTCTTCTACAGGGGTCCACCCATGACGATCACGCAGCCCCTCAAGGACAGCGACAATAGAGCGCTCCCCCTCGAATGGCAGTGGTTTCAGGCTATCTTTGCAATAGCCGAACTTCTCATGCTCGGTGCCGATGCGCCATTCATCTTTGGGTCTGCAACCGGAGGCCAAATACTCGGCCAGCTGTTCGTGGCGCTCAATAGGTCCGCCGCCGGACTGTGGGATAGACATATGCTTGCTCCGATTGTTTTGCATAGCTTGGAATATCAGTCGTGGGGCGAAAAGCCCGCAGTGTCAATGCAGCCGTGGGGCCTGTTTTTGCCAAATCACAACCGGGTGATCGGCCCCTGCCTTTAGTTGGGTTAACATGTATTCCGTGCGCAATCCGGGCAACGTAGCAAAGGCATCAAATAGCGTATCTGCCCCTGCTGCTGTGATTGGGATCATCAACTCTGCGGCACCCGGTTGGTGCAACACCCATAAAGGTGGCGAAGACACAGGATCAAGCGAGAGGAGCGTCATTTCGCCCAGATCAATCGCGCCGCCAGACAATGGGCCATAATAGGTGATGCGCCCCTCATCCACACTAACGACGCCGGGGCCATCTTGGCCCGCGCGAAACCGCGCCCGCTGCAATCCGGTGAAAGCCAACAACGCACCGCCAAGGGTTACGGCGACCCCAACCCATTTTAGCACCCCAAAACCCGAGGCCCAGTACAAGCCAAGCAGAGCGATACCTAGCCCAAGCAACAATTCGCGCCAGCGCAGGAAAAAGCGTTGTGCCTCTGGGCGGATAAAACTCATGCCCAATCCCCCAAAGTTTGCTGCCAGATGGTCATCGCCGCAACAACAGCCGTATCAGCGCGCAAAATACGGGGACCAAGGGCCACGACATGTGTTTGGGGATGGGCGTGCAGGCGTTCGCGCTCGGATGCGGAAAAGCCACCTTCGGGGCCTATAATAATGGCCCATGGACCGGATTGTGCGGCCCCAAGACGTTTGGCACTGCCGACCTCGGCCTCATCACAAAACATCAATTGACGCTCCTCAGGCCAATTTGACAGCAGTTTGTCGAATTTCACGATATCACTGACCTCGGGCACATAGGTGCCACCGCATTGTTCCGCAGCCTCGACCGCATGGGCCTGAAGACGATCCTGCCGGATGCGATCCGAATTGGTGAACTCGGTTTGCACAGGCATAATGCGGGCAGCGCCCATTTCAGCAGCTTTTTCAACGATGAAATCAGTGCGCGCCTTCTTGATCGGGGCAAATATCAGCCACAAATCCGGCGGCATTTGCAGCGGTTTTGTCTGTTCTTGGCACAGCAGTATACCCGCGCGCTTGCCTGCCTTCACCACCTCGGCGCGCCATTCGCCATCAGTGCCGTTAAACAGCAAAATCTGTGCGCCCACGGCCTGCCGCATCACCCCAAATAAATAGTGTGCCTGATCGCGATCCAGAGGAACCGATTGCCCTGCCCCCAAGGGGTGCTCTACATAGAGCCGTATCTTTGCGTCTTTCATGAGGTCCTACATATGGGCGACACGCCTTTAACACCAGAGCAAGCGGGGCAAGTTTCCGATGCGGTGCGTGACAATTGGGTTGATCGGGTGGCACCTGTTGCTACGCGGCCCTATCTGCGGCTTAGCCGGGCGGATCGCCCTGTAGGGACATGGTTGTTGTTGTTGCCCTGCTGGATGAGCCTGTTGTTGGCGATGCTATATGATGGGCGTGCGGAGTGGTTTGATCTGTGGATATTCGCCGCCTGCGGTGCTGGTGCGTTTTTGATGCGCGGCGCGGGCTGTACGTGGAACGATATCACAGACCGCCATATAGATGCCCAGGTTGAGCGTACGCGCTCTCGCCCAATTCCATCGGGCCAAGTCAGCACAAGGGCGGCCTTCATCTGGTTGGCAACACAAGCGTTTTTGGGACTGTTGATTCTATTGACGTTCAACATGGGGGCGATCCTGCTGGGTGTGCTGTCACTGGTGCCGGTCGCGATCTATCCATTCGCCAAGCGTTTCACATGGTGGCCTCAGGTATTTCTTGGCATCGCGTTCAACTGGGGCGCATTGCTGGTTTGGGTTGCCCATACTGGTGCGCTGCATTGGCCTGCAGTCGTGTTATATGGTGCGGGGATCGCGTGGACCTTGTTTTACGATACAATCTACGCCCATCAGGACACCGAAGACGATGCCCTGATCGGGGTAAAATCAACTGCGCGGCTGTTTGCAGAAAAGACTCCGCAATGGTTGCAGCTGTTTCAAATACTGACTGTTGCGCTGATGGGAATGGCCGTTATCGGGGCAACGATTGAGCGCAATCCACTATCGATGGTTGTTGCCTTGGGCGGGCCGTGGGCGATGGGGCTGCATATGTGGTGGCAATTGCGCAGGTTAAACACGGATGACACCGCGATTTTGCTGAAACTATTCCGGTCTAACCGCGATACAGGTCTGATCCCTCTGCTGTTTTTCGCCTGCGCCCTGTTCCTGTGATTGCGTCCGCGCGCTGTGCGTCGTATCAGATATCTGAAGCCTGAAACAACAGACGAGCTGCCATGCGCCTGTCTTCTATATTGATTGTCCTTACGACGTTTATTTTTGCTGCGGCACTAAGTCTGGTGGTTGCCGGGTTTTCTGTGACGTTGATCGAAAATGCGTCCCGCAGCGGTGTCCAGCATGAGCTGGATAAAAGAGGCATGCATTGGGCCGAAGTATACGCCGAAGGTCTGCAAGTCTTTGTCACTGGTGTCGCCCCCTCCGAGGCGGAGCGTTTTACCGCGCTGTCCACTGCGGGCCACATTGTGGATGCAGCCCGCGTGATCGACAATATGGAAGTGGAATCCATTGCAGGGCTTGCTCCGCCGAGATTTTCAATCGAAATTCTGCGCAATGATGGGGGTGTTTCTCTGATCGGTCTGATCCCCGAAAGCTCTGATCGGGCTGCGATTGTTGAGGAATTACATGACCTTGCAGGCGAGGATAATGTTACCGACCTGCTAGAAGCCGCTAAATATGCAGCACCTGATGGTTGGGAAATGGCGCTTAACTACAGCTTATCAGCGCTGGAAATGTTGCCGCGGTCCAAAATCTCGGTCGCAGCAGGGCGCGTGACCATCACCGCGATGAGCGACAGCCCAAAAGACCGTGACCGTTTACAGAAAAAACTGACGGCTAAGGCTCCGGCTGATTTGCAATTGTCGTTGGCCATTTCCGCGCCGCGCCCGGTGATCACGCCCTTTATCTTACGGCTGGTCATTAACGAAGAAGGCACCAGTTTTGACACTTGCTCAGCTGATACAGAGGAAGCAAAGGCGCGCATTCTAAAGGCAGCAGTGGCTGCTGGTGCAGATAAGAATACCAAATGTATCATAGGATTGGGTGTTCCCTCTCCAACGTGGGCGAAGGCGGTAGAGGTTGCCATTAGTCACCTTCGCGAACTTGGCGGCGGCTCCATCACCTTTTCGGATGCTGACGTTTCCCTTGTTGCTCTTGAGGGCACATCACAAGAGGTATTTGATCGCGAGGCGGGTGAGTTGGAGGCCGATTTGCCCGACGTTTTTTCGCTGCATTCAGTTTTACCAACAGTTGCCGAGGCTGGCGATGAAGGCCTACCAGAGTTGACCGCTACGCTGGACCCCGAAGGATTGTTGCAAATCCGTGGGCGATTGACCTCTGAATTGCAGCGCACCACTGTGGAAACCTATGCGCGCGCACGTTTTGGTAGCGATAGTGTTTATATGGCCGCGCGGGTTGACGGGGCCATGCCAGCGCAATGGGCGATCCGTGTTCTTGCAGGGCTGGATGCGCTATCTTTAGTTCACCATGGGGAATAGATCGTTGAGCAGGACATGGTTTCCGTGTCTGGTAAGACCGGTGAGCAGGACGCAAGCGCCAGAATCGCCAGTGTTTTATCGCAAAAACTAAGCCAAAGTGCCCAGTTCACCATCGACGTCACCTATGTTGAAGAACTGGACCCGCTGGCACAAATTCCGACACCTGAAGAGTGCCAAGCCGATATTGCGGCCATTCTCTCAGAGCGCAAAATCACCTTTGAACCCGGATCGGGAACATTGGATGCAGGTGCCAAAGATGTCTTGGATGATATCGCCGAAATTTTACGCGCATGCAGCGATGTTCGTCTTGAAATTCAAGGGCATACAGACAGCCAAGGGCGCGAACAGATGAACCAGCAACTGAGCCAATCCAGGGCGCAGGCGGTGTTGAACGGGTTGCAAGATCGTCGTTTGTTGACCTCCTCTTTGTCGGCTAAAGGGTATGGCGAAGCCAGCCCGATCGCGGACAACGAAACCGAAGAAGGCCGCGAAGCCAACCGGCGCATCGCCTTTGAGTTGGTGGTCGCCCAAGAGGTCGACCCCGCAGAAACACCCCTTGAAAATAGCACCCAATCAGGTGAAGAAGGCGCGGCGACCTCTGAGGGCGTGACGCAGGAGGCAGAGACCGATGACCAGAATTGAATTTATTGTCGCAACCGCGATCATTCTGTTCGTTGCCTTTTGTATGGGCTGGTTTGCCAATTGGCTGGTGCACCGGTTTACCCGCGTTGCGCAGGCGGATGTGGATGAGTTGGAGCGGATGAGCCAAGAGCTGCACGAGGCCGAGGAAACCCGCGATCAGGCGATCACCTATTTGCAGCAGCGCGAGGCGGAGTTGACCAATCAACTAAGCCAGACCGAAGCAGAGCTATCAGCGGCGATGGACGGGCTGCGCGATGCCCGCCATGAAACCGAGGAAATGCGCGCCTATATCGAACGGGTTCAGTCGTAATAGACGTTTATTACCAGCGCCTTAGCGCGTCTTCGTCTTCATCCTTCGCAGCGACCCAATTGGCATCGGAAGTGGTGACTTCTTTCTTCCAGAAAGGAGCGCGCGATTTGAGGTAATCCATCAGATATTCTGCGGCCTCAAAGGCATCTTTGCGGTGGCGGGCGGCGGTGGCCACCATCATGATCATCTCACCCGGCACCAAACTGCCGTGACGGTGAATGACCAGTACATCGCCGAGCGACCAACGCTCTTGGGCCTCGGTTGCGATGGCTTTCAGCGCCTTTTCCGTCATGCCGGGATAATGTTCGATATCCATGGCAATTAGGCTGCCCTGCGCGTTGTTTCGCACGATGCCCGTAAAGGTCACAACAGCCCCTAGATCGTGATGTCCAGAGGCGAATTTCGTGCCCTCAGCGCCCGGATCAAACGGGTCTTTTTGCACCGAGATATGCATCTAACCCCCTGTCATTGGGGGGAAAAATGCAACCTCCCGCACGCCAGCAAGAGGGGCATCAAAGTCAGCGAGTTCTTGGTCAACGGCAACGCGTAGCGCGGTCAAATCAGAGAAGGCGAGTGCGTAGCGGTCTTCTTTGGCGCGCAGCTCGGCGACCAATTCTGCGACCGTAGTAGCGGTGGTTTCCACCGTTTCGCGTGGCAGGCCGATGCGTTCACGTACCCATGCAAAATAGATCACATCCATGACCTTAGTCCTTTAGATGGGGGAGCGATTTGCGGAAATAATCTAACCCGGTGATGAGCGTTAGCGCCGCTGCGACCCATAGCAGGATAATGCCGATATTTCCGGACCAAATCATGCCTGTTAGCTTCCACTGCAGACCTAAAACATCCTCAGTTTCGCCAGAAAGGATACTATCAAACATCGTCTGATCCATGCCGTAAGATGACATTCCGAGGTAATGTTCAAACACGCCTTGGGAAAATAACACTGTAATTGCAACCATTTGCGCGGCGGTTTTCCATTTTGCCAGTCGCGTCACCTTGAGTGAGCCGGCAACGTCACCTAGGAATTCGCGCAGGCCAGAGACGAACACCTCACGAAAGAGGATGATGGCCGCAGGCAGCACCAATAAATGTGACAGGGAAGAATAGGCAACAAGCACCATAAGAGCGATAACAACCATCGCCTTGTCAGCGATAGGATCAAGCATGGCGCCGAATTTTGACGTTTGTTTCCAAGATCTTGCGAGGTAGCCATCAAACCAATCGGTCGCCGCTGCCCCCACAAAAAGCACCAAAGCGAACCAATCCGCCCAAGGCCGGGTAAAATACAGGAACAGCAATGCGACCGCTGGCGCAGCCAGAAGACGCAGGACGGTCAGGACATTGGGTACATTCCAGATCATATGCCTTTCCTAACCTGTCTAACGGTCAAGGGAAAGCATCCTTTCACGCCCAGTTTCATCTGCCGTTTTTGCCATGGTTGTATGAGCAAAGTTTTGTACGTTTTGTACAAAACACCCCCGCGTTTTGTACAAAACTATTGCCGCAAACAGGCGGCAGCGAAATTCGACCCCAAAAGCGCCACTCAACCGTTTTCGTGGAAGAATCCATAGATGGTTTCGGCGAGTTTTTCTGACACCCCCTCGACGGCTTGGAGATCATGCAGGTTGGCGCGGCTGACGGCCTTGGCGCTGCCAAAATGGGCGAGTAATGCGCGTTTGCGGGATGCGCCGACGCCGGGCACATCATCCAATGGCGTGGCCCCTATTGCCTTGGCGCGTTTGGCGCGGTGGGTGCCGATGGCAAAGCGGTGCGCCTCGTCCCGAAGACGCTGAACAAAGTAGAGGACAGGATCGTTGCGTTGTAGCGCAAAGGGGCGTTTCCCAGTGCGGTGAAATTCTTCTTTGCCGTGATCACGGTCTACGCCTTTGGCGACGCCGATCATGGGGATATCTTGCACGCCCCATTCGCTCATGATCGAGGCAACAGCACTGACCTGCCCTGCCCCGCCATCAATCAGCAGCAAATCGGGCCATTGGCCGTTTTCGCGATTCGGATCTTCTTTTAGCAGGCGTTTGAACCGGCGCGCGAGCACCTCTTTCATCATGCCAAAGTCATCGCCGGGGGTGATGTCATCGCCTTTGATGTTGAATTTGCGGTAGGCGTTTTTCATGAACCCATCGGGGCCGGCGACAATCATGCCGCCCACCGCATTGGTGCCCGAAATATGGGAGTTGTCGTAGACCTCGATCCGTTTTGGCGGGCCGGGCAGATCGAATGCCTCGGCGATGCCTTTTAACAGGCGGGTCTGTGTGGCGGTTTCGGCCATTTTGCGCGCAAGGCTTTCGCGGGCGTTGCGCATGGCACCCTCCATCAACTCGGCCTTTTCACCGCGTTGGGGCACGATCAGCTCTACCTTGCGACCCAGTTTCTGGCTGAGCGCCTCTGTCATCAGGTCGGGGTCATCTAAAGCGTGGGATAGGATCAACTGGCGCGGTGGTTCCTTGGTGTCATAGAATTGGCCTACGAAAGCTTGCAGTACTTCTGCCACATCAATATCCACCCCGACGCGGGGGTAATAGTCGCGGTTGCCCCAGTTTTGGTTGGCGCGGATGAAAAAGACCTGAACGCAGGCTTGACCGTTTTCCATGTGCAGGGCGATCACGTCGGCCTCTGAGACGCCGCGGGGGTTGATGCCTTGGGTGGATTGCACCTGGGTGAGCGCGCGGATGCGATCCCGCAGGGTGGCGGCCTGCTCAAAGGCCATATCCTCGGATGCGGCGTGCATTTGTTTGGCGAGGGTTTCCTGAATTTGGGTGGAGCGGCCCGATAGGAATTGCACAGCGTCCGCCACGCTTTCGCCGTAAGCGGCGGCGCTGATTTTACCCACACAGGGGCCAGAGCAGCGTTTAATTTGGTATTGCAGACAGGGGCGTGTGCGGCCCTCAAACTGGGCATCGGTGCAATTGCGCAGTAAAAACACGCGCTGTAGCTGGCTGAGGGTGCGATTGACCGAGGTGCCGCTGGCAAAGGGGCCGAAATAGCTGCCCTTTTCCTTTTTGGCGCCGCGATGTTTTTTGATTTGCGCGAATTCATGCGCATAGCTGACGAGGATATTGGGGAAACTTTTATCATCGCGCAGCAGCACGTTGTATTTTGGTTTGAGCTGTTTGATCAGGTTCTGCTCTAGCAGCAGCGCCTCTGTTTCGGTCTTGGTGGTCAGAAACATCATCGAGGTGGTTTCGGAAATCATGCGCGCAATGCGCCCGGTATGACCAGAGGGGCGGGCATAGTTTGAGACGCGCGCCCGCAACGCCCGCGCCTTGCCGACATAAAGCACACGCGCCTGCGCATCCAGCATGCGGTACACACCGGGGGAGCCATCCAACGTCTTGAGATAGCTTTGAATAAGGGCGTGACCGGTGAGGGCAGCCTGTGGCGTGTCCTTTGGGGGTGCGCCGGGAATGTCGTCTGAAAGGGGCTCTTTGCTGCTCATGCGTAAGAGATATGATTCTTTGACGGGCGCTGCAATCTTATAGGCCACCGCGCAAGAGTTAACATGTCCACCAAATCTGTGGATAAGTCTGGAGATATCTTTCGGCAGATGGGATTTTTTCGTTGTTTTATGGCGCTTTCTACGGAATGCCTAAAAAATAGGCAGTAACGTAAGGCGTTGTTATTAAACGAAATAAATATACACGTCTTGCAAAACATTGAAATCATTGAAGATTTCGTAACGCTTTTGTGACAATTCGCCTGCCAGTGCAAAACTTTTGGTGGTGAGGCGCGTTTACGCGGTTCTACGTGGCGTTGAGTCGGCCACACGCTGTGACGGAGTGGGCGGAAAATCGAGGGTCGGGCTATCCAGTTGGGGCCGAATTCGGGCAAAACTGGAAAGACGTCGGTGGCTGGGTTTGGGGCCTATTTTGGCGAATTACATCAACACGACAAGGATATAGCAGGCATAAAGCAGGGTCAGTGCAGCCCCCCAAACGCGCGTAATATCCTGACGCATAAACACAAATGGCAACAACAAAACAGAGGCCCCCAGCATCACCCACAGATCAAACCGCAAGAACGCAGGGTCCACCGGAATTGGCCCCACAAAGGAGGCAATGCCCATGATCGCAAGCAAGTTGAACATGTTAGAGCCGATGACGTTGCCCAAGGCCACATCGGCCTGTTTACGCAGCGCTGCCATCACCGTGGTCGCAAGCTCAGGCAATGATGTGCCCACGGCAATCAGGGTCAGGCCAATCACCGTTTCGCTGACGCCAAAACGTGTGGCGATCACAACCGCACTATCCACAAGCATATCCGCGCCAAGTGGCAGGCCGATCAACCCCAGCAGCAGGAACATAATGATCCGCCACCATGGCATATTGGGGTCTGCCCCCTCAAGATCGCCAATATCGGCGTCATTTGCTGCTGCATTACAAGCCTTGCGGTGGCTATGCGCCTCCCGCAGTGAATCAAGCAACACAAACGTCAGCGCACCCAGCAAGATCAGCCCGCTAACCCACGTCAACGTGCCGCAGAACGCCAACCCAATGAACAGCAGCGTAGCCAGAATCATAAAGACATAGCTTTTGCGGGTGTTACATTCGCTGGTATGCAGGCCCGATAGCATCGCAGGCACGCCAAGGACCAACAGAACATTGGCGGTGTTAGATCCCACCACATTGCCCAGCGCAATACCGGGGGCCCCATCCTCAATCGCGCTAATAGCGATCAGCAATTCCGGAGCAGATGTGCCAAAGGCAACGATAGTCAGGCTGACAATTAATGCAGGAATACCCACGCGCAGCGACATATTGACCGCACCGCGTACCAACGCATCCCCAGCCAAAAGCAAGATCACAAGACCCAGCCCGGCAATCAGCCCTTCGCTCATCTACTTTCCCCGTTTTTTCTTGCCGCAGGGACATGGCCCCTTGCCGATCCGATATCGTCCGCAACCCTGACATTTTGCCGATTGCAGCGCTTTTTTACCCGGATATGACAGTTTGCCGAACATTGCCAGCACCGCCATCCCCACAAGAAATAATGTCACAATCTTGAATATCACCTCAGAGCCCAAAACGCGCGAATTCGGCGCGTTCCTCAATGCCTGAAATGGCGTCTTGGGCGACTGTGGCCCCGAAACGCTGCCAAAAGGGGCGTTTCACCCCATATCGTTGCAGACGCACATCGTCGCCGAATTTCTCTTTCAACACCGGCATGATATGACCAATCCCATCAATCAGGCCCAGCTCTTGGGCGGCGTGCCCTACCCAAATTTCGCCGGTAAACAGCTCTGTCTCGGTCGCAAGCTTGGCACCGCGACGCGCCTGAACGTGGCGAATGAAATTACCGTGGATCTGTTCGAGCAACCCCTTGAGACGGGCAATATCTTCGGGCGTTTCGGGTTTGAACGGATCCATCATGGATTTGGATTTACCCGCCGTATGCACGCGCCGCTCCACCCCGTGGCGGTTCAGGAACTCATGCGCGCCGAAACCGGCAGATATCACGCCGATAGAACCGACAATCGAACTTTCATCGGCGTAAATTTCGTCAGCCGCCGCCGCAAGCCAATAGCCGCCGGATGCCGCGACATCTTCAACAAAGGCCAAAACGGGGATGTTCTTTTCCTCGGCAAGCCGTCGAATGCGCGCCCCAATTAGCGAGCTTTGCACAGGCGAGCCGCCCGGAGAATTAATCTCCAACGCAATAGCCGCAGGTTTGCCGCGCTTAAACGCCTTTTCTAGCAACGGCGCGAGCGACTGATCATTCAGCGCCCCACGGCCCGAGGCCCCGATCACCCCGGACATGCGGATTATCGCAACCGTCGCGGGCGTCTTCACAAATGGAATCCAGCGTTTCATACCTTCGCATGTAAAACGCCCCCCGCCGACAAACAAGGTCGCGATCCCCACAAAGCCACCCTTTGATGCAATTAAAGCGCTTTGTGTTTGATCCGCCCTATCCCCACGCACCAACCGAGGACCGACCAAAGGGAGTGGAGGAGACATCAAGCACGCCGCAGGCGTTCCTTTAAGGCGTTTTGACGAAACGCCTTGCACCCTATCAATATCGTGGACGTTTCGGGTTTAACCTATGTCGTAATTTAAACCCGAAACGCCTTAGGTTACGGGCAATTCTAGCTACGAATGCGCCAGCCGGTTTTGAAAATCCACCAGATCACTGCCATACATAGCGCAGTAAATCCGCCAATCGCCAATAGGCTTAGTCCGATTGGCACATCTGCTAACCCAAAAAACGCCCAGCGAAACCCTGAGATCAGATAGACCACAGGGTTAAACAGCGTGATCGTCTGCCAAATTGGCGGCAACATTGAGATTGAGTAAAACGAACCACCCAAAAACACCAAAGGTGTCACAATCAACAAGGGCACCAGCTGCAACTGCTCAAAGCTTTTGGCCCAGATGCCGATGATAAACCCCATCAACGCAAAGCTAAGACAGGTCAGCACCATAAAGGCCGCCATGGCGAAAGGGTGCTGAATCTCAATATCCACAAAGAACGAGGCGGTGACCAGAATCACCACGCCGATAATCAGTGATTTTGTCGCCGCGGCACCAACATAGCCCAGCACAATTTCGAAAAAACTCACCGGGGCCGATAGCAATTCATAGATCGTGCCAATGAATTTCGGGAAATATATCCCGAAACTGGCGTTTGAGATGCTTTGCGTCATCACGGTTAACATGATCAGACCGGGCACAATGAACGCGCCGTAGCTGACGCCATCCACCTCTTGTATGCGGCTGCCGATGGCGGCACCAAACACCACAAAATACAAGGAGGTCGAAATCACCGGTGACATCAAGCTTTGCATCAATGTGCGAAAGAATCTTGACATTTCAAATACATAAATCGCTTTTATCGCTGCCAGGTTCATGCGGCACCCTCCTTAACCAAGCCCACAAAAATGTCCTCAAGGCTGCTTTGTGCGGTCTGTAAATCACGCAGAACCAGCCCAGCCGCCGCAACGTCTGACAGCAGAGAGGTGATGCCTGTGCGCTCGCCTCGGGTGTCATAGCTGTAAATCAGCGCGTCACCCTCGGGGGCGATCACCAGATCATATTCTTTTAGCGAGGCGGGCAAATCGCCCACCGGATCTTGCAAATCAATGCGCAATTGTTTTTGACCGAGCCGCCGCATCAGGTCTGCCTTTTCCTCAACAAGCAAGAGCTGACCATTGTTGATCACCCCCACCCGATCGGCGATGGCTTCGGCTTCTTCGATGTAATGCGTGGTCAAAATGATGGTCACGCCATCCGCCTTTAGCCCCGCCACAATATCCCACATATCTTTGCGCAACTCGACGTCGACACCAGCGGTTGGTTCATCCAGAAACAGTACACGCGGTTCATGACTTAGCGCCTTGGCGATCAGAACCCGGCGCTTCATCCCGCCGGAAAGCTCCATGATGCGGGCGTCTTTTTTGTCCCAAAGCGACAATTGCCGCAGAATTTTTTCAAGGTAGGCATCATTGCGCGACCGACCAAACAGCCCACGTGAAAACCGCACCGAATTCCAGACCTTTTCAAAGGGTTCCAGATTGATCTCTTGAGGAACAAGACCAATGAGGGCACGCGCCTGCCGATAATTCTCTACGACATTATGCCCGCCCACGCGGATTTCGCCGCTGGTCGGAATGGTAATGCCGCAAATTGTCGAAATCAGCGTGGTTTTTCCCGCACCATTTGGCCCGAGCAGCGCAAGAATTTCGCCTTCTCTGATTTCAAGGGTCACGCCCTTTAGCGCTTCAAACCCACCTTCATAAATTTTACGAACGTCCCGGATATCAACAATTGCCGTCATCACTGCCTCTTACCTATATGCCAAGAACCGACGATCTCGTCTGGGTTCGGTATTATTTGGGCAATGGTGCCCAAAGACATGTCAGCGCACAGGAACGCAGGAGCACATCAATTGCAAGAGCGCGACCTATGCGATCACGCACATTGACGTTGTGTCGATGCGCAATAGCCACCGAGAAAACGGGTGAAGCAACTTTTTAGCCAGCCCCGATCGTCGGCTCAATTGTAATCACCGCAGCCGGAACACCACACGCCTCTTCATGGGTGTCGTAACCGGTTGCACGACAATGCCCAATGGCGCGGAGCCAAGCCCCGGCTAAATCATCTGCCAATCAGGGCTGTTGAGCATGGGATTTGCCCGTTTCTATTGGGGCAAAACCATGTCCGAGCGGGGGAAGGCCACACCAAATTGCCCCATTCGAGTCAATCTTTCGCAATAATGATTGTGTTTAGTTCAGCCTGGTTCAGTCGCGTTTTGACGTTTGATCAGCGCGCTACCACAACAGAATCTGACCATCTGGTCACCCAAATTGGAGAGTAACATGGCACCTAGCCCAATCAGCCTCGACACACGACCGGCAGTTTGCCGCGTGATGGCGGCAGATGTGGTGCGCGGTGGCCGGTATTTCCTGACCCCGAAACGGCGTCCGATGCGGCGTCTACATGATTGTAAAACAGATATTGGCACGCACAGCGGCCGTTAGCAGACCCTCGCGTTCATCAGTTACGCAAATTTACATCTGATGAGCCCAACCGAAAGTAAAGAATATGCCTACAGGTTATTTAGTATCACTCGGCGATAGCACATTGGATGCCAGCGATTCCATTTCTGGTGCGCAGGTCAGCTTTACCACGAGCAGCAATTTGGGTGCGGGCAGTTGGACATGGTCCGGTGTTTATAGCGGCACGTCATATTCAAATATCACCGACAGCGGCACCTATTATGAAGCCACTGACGGCAACGTCTATTTTGTGCCATCCACATGGTTCATCACCAGCGGCAGTGCAACCGCCACAACGGCCCCCGCCTTTACGGCTTCAGATGGGATTGTGACTGGCACAGACACCGGCGAAACGATCGACGCGACCTATACAGACAGCGACGGCGATTCGGTTTCAAACAGCGCCGATGTTGTTCAAGCAGGTGGCGGAAACGATACTGTCATCGCGGGCGACGGAAATGACACCATTGCCGGACAAGGCGGCGACGATAGCCTAAGCGGCGGCGCTGGCAATGATGTGATCGGTTGGTCTGATGAGGGTGCGTTGGATTCAGCCACCATAGATTGGGGCACTGCGGGATCGAGTGGTAGCTTTACCGTTTCCGGCACGAGTGAGACTGTCAATTTCGCGGTTGATACAACTGCAAATGCGTCGGGTCAGACGGCGACTGCTGGTCCAAACGGATCACCATCGGCCAATGGGCTGTGGGTGTCTGGCGTCACAGATCCCATTGTCACAACAATGAGATTCGATACCGGGATCGAGAATGTCTCGTTTGAAATCTATGACCTTGATGCCTCAGCCGGATCATGGGACGACGCGATTACCATCGTCGCGACGGCTCCTGATGGTACGCAAAGCACGGTCAATTTCTCTGATCTTGACGGGTTGCATTCTGTCTCGGGCGACACGTTGCACGCCGATGGAAACGCCAGCGGGGGTGTTGAAACCACAGGGGCCGATGACAGTGTGACTGTGTCGATTCCCGGCCCGATTGTTTTGCTAACCTTTACCTTTGATAATGGCGATGCCTTTGCCTCTAGTGGCACGTTTGGCGTTGGGAACCTGTCCTTTGACATTCCCTTTCCGGGTGTGGACGAAGCGGGCAACGACAGCATTGATGGCGGCATTGGCGATGACACCTTGTATGGGGGCACCGGCGAAGACACGTTGATTGGCGGCACGGGTAATGATGAATTGCACGGCGGCGCGGATGCGGATGTTATTGTTCTGGAAGACGGTTTTGGTGCCGACCGGTCGATGGATTTCGAAGGTCCGGTTGCCGATGGGGTTGGCGGATATACCAGTCTCGACCAACTGGATGTCAGCAATCTGCGCGATGCAAATGGCGCACCTGTAAACACCGATGATGTCACTGTCAGCAATGACGGCAGTGGCAACGCGGTTCTGACATTTCCGAATGGTGAAACGCTGACAATGGTGGGGATATCCCCTGCCACGCTAGGTGATGCTGCCGCGCTCGCCGCGATGGGCATTCCGATGCCCAACTACATTGTCGAAGGCACTGGCGTGGGCGAATTGATCGACGCGACCTATACGGGTGATCCCGAGGGCGACATGGTTGATGCCAACGACAACGCCACCGGAACAAACGCCGACAGCATTGTTGCCGGAGGTGGCGCGGATACGGTTATCGCCGGAGTGGGGAACGACACGGTCTTTGGTGGTTCAGGCAATGACAGTCTGGACGGCGGCACAAATCACGACAGCATGTTCGGGCAGGATGGTGCGGATACGCTGATTGGTGGCGGAGGCAATGACACGCTGGATGGCGATGATGTTTTGGCCACGGGTGGCGCGGATTCATTGTCTGGCGGCGCAGGCAACGACCAACTGATTGGCGATGGTTTCAACGATACGCTGGATGGCGGCACCGGCAATGATACGCTTTATGCCGGGGCTGATGATGACTTGTTGCTTGGCGGCACGGGTGACGACCTGATGTATGGCCAAGGGGGTGATGACACCTTTGAAATGGCCAACGGATTTGAGAACGACACTGTTGTGGGCGGCGAAACCGATGAAACATCGGGCGACATTCTAGATCTGAGCAATGTGACCACCGATCTGAACATTGATCTGACAGATCCGGGTGCGGAATCCGGAAGTGTTTATGATGGCACTGGCACCATCATGTTCAGCGAGATTGAAAACATTCATCTGGGCCAAGGGCGCGACACGATTGCGCTGGCGGATGGATCTGGCGACGATCTGGTCAAAGATTTTGACATGACCGATAGTGGTGATGGCACCACAAACGATCAGCTGGATGTTACCAAACTTACCTCTGACGGGGGCACAACCCCGGTCGATACCAACGACGTGACCGTAACCGATGACGGATCTGGCAATGCGTTGCTGACCTTTGTTGGCGGTGAAACCATCGTTTTGAATGGAGTCACACCTGCGGAGCTAAGCACCCCTGCCGAGTTGGAGTCGATTGGCATTCCGCTGGCAGGCCCGAATTACATCGTTGAGGGCACCCCATCCGGTGAAACGATTGACGATACATATACGGGTGATCCCGAGGGCGACATGGTCGATGCCAATGACAATTTGGCGGGCAACAACGATGACGTCATCGAGGCCTATGGCGGCAACGATAGTATCCTCTCCGGTCTGGGCAACGACAGTGTGGACGCAGGCACCGGAAATGACACGGTGCGCGGCGGCGTTGGGGATGACACCATCATCGGTGGCGACGGTGACGACCTGATTTACGGCAACGAAGACAACGACAGCATGTCAGGTGGCATTGGCTCGGATTCGATCTATGGTGAGTTCGGCAATGACAGCATCGACGGCGGTGCCAATGACGACACCATCGAAGGCAATGAGGGCGACGACACGCTGATTGGCGGCGCAGGCAATGACTGGATGCGCGGCAGCTATGACAATGACGTATTGTATGGCGGCACCGGGGATGACTACCTCTGGGGCGGATACAACGACGATACCTTTGTCATGGAGAACGGCTTTGGCAATGACACCATCGAAGGTGAAGAGGCGTTTGAAACCGTCGGCGATACGCTTGACCTAAGTGCGATCACCGATGATCTGACCGTTGATTTGACCGACGTTAACCCGGACAACGGCTCGTTTACCGATGGGGTGGGCACGGCGACATTTGTCGAAGTGGAAAACATCATTCTGGGCGGCGGTCGCGATACGATTGTATTGGCGGACGGGTCCGGGTCTGATCAGGTTTCGGCCTTTGATCTAACGGATTCAGGCGATGGGACCACCAATGACCAATTGGATGTCTCTGGCCTGACCGACATAAACGGTGCGATGGTGAATACCGATGATGTCACCGTAACCGACACTGTTGGAGACGGCACGGGCGATGCGATCCTGACCTTTCCCAATGGCGAAAGCATCACCTTGGTGGGTGTATTGCCCAGCCAGGTCGACAGCTCGGCAGAATTGGCAGCGATCGGCATTCCCGAACCCGATTACATCGTTGAGGGCACAAATACCGGCGAGTTGATTGACGGGGCCTATTTTGGCGACCCCGAGGGCGACATCGTTGACGGCAATGACAACGCAACAGGCACCAATGCCGATCACATCTGGGCGCGCGGTGGCAATGACACGGTTCTATCAGGTGCCGGAAACGACACGATTGACGCGGGTACGGGTGATGACAGCGTCGATAGTGGCGCGGGCAATGACCTGATCAACGGGCTTGCGGGTGATGACACCATTTTGGGCGGCACTGGCAACGACAGCATTGCGTCGGGTGCCGACAATGACTCTGTTATGGGGCAGGATGGCAATGACTCCATCAATGCCGGATCAGGGGCGGACTATGTCGATGGCGGCGAGGGCAACGATAACCTTGCTGGTGCCACAGGCGATGACACGCTGGTCGGTGATCTGGGCAACGATAAATTCTTTTACTTTGCTGGCGATGGCAATGACACCATCAGTGATTTCAACTTTGGCGCCACCGGCACGATCAGTGACGGCGACGCGACAAACAATGATTTCATCAATCTATCCGCCTATTACGACGATATCTTTGAATTGCATGCGGACCAAGCGGACGATGGGATTTTAAACCAATCCAACGCCGAAGATTACAGCAATAATACGCAATTCAGCGGTGGGTCGTTGACCTTTACGGGGGCGACTGCGGACGGCAATTCCTTTACTTGGGAAAATACCGGCGTTGTTTGTTTCACCAAGGGTGCCGCCATTCGCACACCCCAAGGTGACCGGTTGATCGAAGAACTGCGCGTCGGCGATCTGGTTTGCACCATGGACAATGGCCCCCAGCCGATCCGCTGGATTGGCAGCCGTAAGTTGGGCCATCAGGAGCTGTTTAAAAACCCGGATCTGCGACCTGTATTGCTGCGCCGTGGTGTGTTGGGATTGGAACGTGATCTATTGGTGTCGCCACAACATGGCATGCTGATCAACCCCGATCAAATGACCCGCGCCAAGCATTTGGTGAATACGATCCCCGGTGTGCGCGTGGCGCATGGCCGACGCGAGGTGACCTATATCCACCTGATGTTTGACGCCCATGAGGTGATTTTTGCCGAAAACGCCCCTTCTGAGAGCTTTTACCCCGGCCCGATGGCCATGGCCGCCCAATCGGAGGCCGCCTATAACGAGTTAATCGCGTTGTTCCCGGAGTTATCTGCGTCAAACTCTCGCGATGATGTACTGGCGGCATTCGGGGATACCTCACGGCCCTTTATTGCGCGCAGAAAACTGATGGAAGAATGCGGGCTGGCGGGCTAGCGCTTTATGTCAAATCTGAATGGCATTCCCGACGCAGAGTAAAGCCTATCTACTTTTATCTTGTGTTATCAGGATTGTCCGCTCAAATGCGCTTATGAAAATCAATATTTCCGCGCGCAGACAGTTTGCGCGCGAAGGCCGGGTTTGGGTTCGAAACGCCATATCTGGCACTGATCTTATGCACTTTGATGCAGCCACCAATCTGCAATCAAAAGCAGGGTTCCGCGTCGATTTCACCGACAGCCTTATGAATGCGCTGTCAGATAACGGTTCACTTCGGCGCGCAGTCGCAAGCATTGATCCCCAAGCGCGCCCTGTCAGGGTTGTTGCATTCAATAAATCGAAATCCACCAACTGGGGCGTGCCATGGCATCAGGACCGGGTGATTTCCGTCGCAGAAAAACATGATGTCAAAGGCTTTAAGAACTGGACGCAAAAGGCTGGGATTTGGCATTGTGAACCACCGCAAGAATTGCTTAATGAGATGCTTTTTGTACGTGTTCATCTGGATGAAACTGACAGTTCCAATGGTGCCATGCAGATTTCGTTAGGGAGCCATGTCAACGGAATAGTTCCATCCCAAAACGCAGAGACCTGCGCCTTGCAGAACCCCATTGAGAGCTGTGATGCCGCACGTGGGGATGTACTGATTATGCAAATGCTGACTCTTCATGCGTCAAAGCCATCTGACATAGCGACCCAAAGAAGGGTCTTTCGCATCGACTTTGCATCATTTGATTTACCAGCCCCATTAGCTTGGGCGGTATGAGGTCAAATAGACGTGTCGCATCGTCTTATTAAGAATTCAGCAAGGCCACCTCTGGCGCTGTCAGGCAGCGGCGGGCGGTTAGATCAAACAGGCTGCGTTGTGTCGCCAGCTCGGGAAAAAGCATCAGTAATTCACATCTTGCGGCGGCCTCAATTGCGCTAAGCCCCTGAGCGGTTGGGAAATAGCTCTCGGTGGCGGCACCTTCGGAATAGATGATTTCATGGCTATCAAACAGGACGTGCACATAGGTCACCATGCCCCCGATCTGTTGGGTCACCGTGTCATTGTTCAGCAAATGCTCTGCTGCTGCAAACATCTCTCCACCGCCAAAGTGGCGCTTGGCGGCGGCACCTTGAAGCAGGACGCAATGTTTGGGGGAAACGTATAAATCGCGCACATTATTTAGCGTGCCACGGCTGATGCAAACGGGGGCAACCGCGCCTTCGGCCGCGATGGTGCGCGTGCCGATCCAGCGAACAGGTTGCAACCCGTGATCGCGGGTAATTACAAGATCGCCTTTTTGCAAATCTTGCACCTCTACAGCGCCGCGTGCTGTGGAAATTCGGGTGCCCCGGACAAAGCAAATCACATTGTTATCTGGGTCATCTGAGGGGGCTAAATTTGCATCAGGAGTGCGCGTGCCAGCATCAAGGCCGGCGGTATGCAATACGCTGCGCGATGGGGTATTTTCTAAAATCGGTTTTCCAGGAACAACACTCATAATATTTTGAGCAGACCCTACGCTGGCTTGCGCCAAACTTGCCTGCCCATCCTCTAAAAAAGAACTCGGATTACCTACCCGACCAACGCAACGCATCAAATCAAACACCTAACTAATTACACTTGGACTCCGCGAACCATTACGAAGCCTTGTGGTCAGTTTTACCGTTGAATGAGGGCGAATTGGGGGCAGCTTCGCGTCGCTTTGAAGAAATCGCCGACCGGATGCTGGTTTGGTTGGATCACGTCAAAGTTTGACAGTGAAGAACCACGCCATGTGCTGCGAATTCATGGATCAAGCGTTGAGTTATCCACCGAACCGCGGATTCGGCCCGCGCAAATAGCGTCAAAAACAGCTATATACAGTGTAATACCCCCCATATCCGCCACATTATGTTGACGGTTGCACTAGGTGTCGGCTATAGTTTGCCTAGGGGAAGTCTGCCACTTACTACCTATTGTGCACAGTCACCGCAGGGATGGATCGCGTTTCATGTTAAAACCAAAAGATACCCGGCTGCCAGCCGAAGATAAGAAAAAATCGGTGAATACAAGCTTCAAAATCGACGCCATTGTTGCGCCTGCGAATATGAAGATTGAGCCGGTATCATCAAAGGAACCCAAGGCGGTTCCAACGCCACCGTTTCAGCGTAGCAAAATAAACGAGCCCGTCGTCGCCAACACCGCCAGCGCAGCAAAGACATCGCTTGGCCCGGTAAAGCTAGCCGGACTGGCTGTCGGGTTGATCGCGGTTGTCGGAGTGCTGTTCTTGATGCTTCCGTCGCAAACAGCGGAACCTGAAACCGTTGCCAATGCGATCTCAACGCCCATTATCGAGGACGTTGTTCCGGTCATGGCCGCCGCTGCCGCGGTTGCGCCGACAGTCGTCAGCGCCGAAAGCGATTTCGTAAGTCAAATCACCTCCGGCACACTTGCGGCATTGCGCGGCAAGCCGGAAACAAAAACGGTTGCAGCACCTGCTGTCTCATCCGAGGCCCCTGCTGCTGCTTCAGCACTATATAGCATGGTTTTAAATGCCGTTATTCAGGGCCAATCAGAAGGCTATATTGATCAAATGCTGAACGAGGCGCATGTCGCGCAAACCATCAACGTACCCACTGCCCTTATCGGTGCAGACGGGCGCGTTGACACCGCCACAATTCTGGCAGCATTCGTCGCGAAATAAGGCTCTGCGCAAGAAACGCGGACACCCTATACCGGCGGCCTTGTCTATCTGACAGGCCGCCGACGCACCAAACCAGTCGGCAAATTTAGCGCCCAATAACCGGGTTTCTGATCCAACGTGCCACGCTGACATCACATTAACTCAATTTAAACGACGACAACCTGACTGTCGCACAAAAATTTTGCCAGGGGGGCATAATGAAGAAAACGATCCTAGCAGCCACGATGGGCCTTATTGGACTAAGCGCATCCTTTGCTGCCGCAGAAACATGCGGGGGCACCTATAAGGTGAGACCCGGTGACAGCCTGTCTTTGATTGCAGATACGCAATACAAAAACGCCGGAATGTGGACCACAATTCACAGCAACAACCTGTCGGTGATCGGGCCAAAACCAAACGCACTGCGCGTCGGAATGAGGCTGTCACTGGCTTGTTTGAACGGGTTGCCAGCAGGATTGGAAGGCGGCACCGAGCTTAGCGAAGCCACCCCGGTTGTTGCGAAGCCGGTTGAAATCGTCTCGGGCAATGCGGCCGTGCGCCAGCGCATTAATCTGCTGACAGCGACTGACTATGCACCATTTACCGACAAAAACTCCCATAATGGGGGCCTGTTGTACGAGGTTGTTCAGGCTGCCATGGACCGCGCCGCCCCGTCAAAAGGGTTCGCGATCCATTGGGTTGATGATTGGGGATCACATTTCGATCCGCTGCTCTCAAATGCGCTGCTGGACATGGGTTTCCCATGGTACAAACCAGATTGCGCCAGCACGCCCGACGAAAACCGCTGCAAGAATTTTTTCTTCTCCGAACCGATGTTTGAAACGCTTATCCTATTGTTTGTAGACAAAAATCGCGGTTTCGCCTTTGAGAATGAATCCGACATTTATGGCAAAACCCTGTGCCGCCCCAATGGCTATTTCACCCATGACCTGAACAAAAACGGCCGTAACTGGCTAACGGATGGCAAGGTCAAATTGGAACAGCCCCGGACGGTCAAAGATTGCTTTGATATGGTTCAAAGTGGCGAAGTCGACGCCGTGGCCATGAACGAATTCACCGGTCGTACAGCCATCAAGGAACACGATTTGGGCGACAAAATTCGCGTGCTGCCACAGCCTTTGTCGATCGAAGGCCTGCACGTCATCGTTCACAAAACACACCCCCAAGCGCAGAGCATGCTCGCCGAGATCAATGCTGGCCTAAAGGGCATCCGTGAAAATGGCACCTATCAGCGCATCATCGAAGATCACATGGCCCGTATTTGGGCTAACTTCTAAGGAACGAGATATGACACATAGGTTTAAGATCTTGTTCACACGGCTCACTGCGCTGGTGCTGGCCCCGCTTGTGGCGCTGGCAGTCTTGCCCAGTGCCGCACTGGCGTTATGTGATGTCGAATACCGGGTTCAGCCCGGTGACACGCTGTTTTCTATCGCTGAGGCCCATTATGGTGAGCGGCAGCGCTGGACCCTGATTTACTATACCAATCAGGCTGTTTTGACGGGGCCGTCGGTTATCCCCGGCAACAAATTGTACATCCCGTGCGGGGTAAAAGACACAACCCCCGACGCAACCCCATTGCGCAAAGACGACGCGGAAATGAAAATCCTGACGGGCGGCAACTATGCGCCCTTTACCGACGAGGAATTGCCGGGTCAGGGTCTGGTGACCGAATTGGTGAACGCGGTGATGGAATTGACCCCCTCGCCCGTTAGCTATTCGATCACATGGGAAGACGATTGGTCAAAGCACCTGTTCCCCAAGCTGGATCAAAAAGAATTCGACATGGGCTTTCCCTGGTACAAACCCGATTGTGCCTCAACACCTGACAATGAGCGGTGTGTGAATTTCCACTTTTCTGATCCGCTGTTCATTGTGCCGATGATGCTGTTCACCCGCGATGATAACCAGTTCACATTCGAAAGTGACGCGGACATTCCCGGCAAGCGTTTGTGCCGTCCCAACGGTTATAACACCGCTGATTTGGACACGCCTGAACGGCGCTGGATTTCAGATGACAGGATCACTTTGGTATTCGGGGAAAACCCGCAGGATTGTTTTGACATGGTCCTAAAGGGTGATGTCGATGCCGCCAGCGTCAACCTGTTTCTAGGGGCCAATACCATCATCGAGATGGGCCTGCGCAACAAGATCCTGCCGCTGGAACGCCCGGTATCTGAACAGGGGCTGCATGTGGTGATTTCCAAGAAACATTGGCGCGGGACAACCCATTTGTACCGGATCAATGCCGGGCTGAAAAACCTGCGTAAAAGCGGGCGCTATGAAGAAATCGTGGCCCGCCATCTGGAGCTGTTCTGGGCGCAATTACAGTAACGCCCACAGCCATAAGCCAATATAAAACCCCGCTGCGCCAATGGCATAGCGGGGTTTTTCTTTGATCATGAGCGCTGTTCCAGTTGGATCAGGTTTTCATTTCAGCAAGCAGGCGTCGTTGAATTTTACCCGATGGCCCCTTAGGCAAATCCTCCAGGATATACACGCGGTCCGGGGATTTGAATTTACCCAATTTACTGTGGCAAATCTCTATCAACTCAGCCTCGGTTAACGAGGAATCCTCGCTGATTTTCACCGCTGCCTCCACGCGCTCACCGTAGGTTTTGCAAGGCCGGGCATAGGCGGCGGCCTCTATCACGTCGGGGTTGGAATACAGCGCCTCGTCAATCTCGCGCGGGGCGATATTCTCGCCACCTTTGATGATCAACTCCTTGAGACGGCCAGTGACAAAGTAATAGCCATCCTCATCGACCTTGCCCAAATCACCGGTGCGCAGCCACCCGTCTGGTGTGAAACTGGCCTTGGTCGCCTCGGGATTTTTCAGGTATTCGCGCATGACATTAGGGCCGCGTACGGCGATTTCGCCCTCCACTCCGGCAGGGAGCGGGCGTAATTCTGGCGACAGGATACAGGCCTGATTGCCGTAAGCGAGCCCGGGTGAGCCGATCTTACGAATGCCATCCCCCGGCGGGTTCGACAGGATTTGCGCGGCAGTTTCCGTCAGCCCCATGGTTTCAATAATCGGCAGGCCAAAGCGGGTTTCAAAGGCAGTCTGAACGTCAGGTGCCAAGGGGGCCGAGGCAGAGCGCCCAAACCGTAACCGCGCGCGTGTTTCTGCTGTTGGGTTGATGTCGGAATGCAGCAGATGCGAAATGATCGTTGGCACAATTGAGAACCACGTCACGCCAGACTCGGCGCATTGTTCCCAAAACCGTGAGGCCGAGAATTTGGGCGCAATCGCAAGCGAGCCACCCGATACCAACGCGCCCATCACCGTGACGCACAGCCCGTTAATGTGGCAAATCGGCAAAACGCATAGCCCGCGATCTTGGGGGGTCAACTCATGGGCCACCGTTGGCGTCCAGCCCCCGGCAAGCAGGCTAGAATGGGAATGCACAACGCCTTTGGGCTGTCCGGTGGTGCCCGAGGTATACATCAACAGGGCGGCATCCTGTGCTGATAAATCATGTAGGGGCGTATCGACAGGCGGTAGATCGGGCTGCGGCAGTTCAAGCGCGCGCAGGCCTGTCGGGCGCACGCGGTCAAACTGTTCCATTTGAGCGGCACCGACATAGGCAAAGCGGGCCTCGCAATGCTCTAGCGCATAGGCCATCGCGTCGTCGCCCGCGGCCAGATTGATCACCGTGGCCTGAAACCCGCCATATAATACCCCAAAGAGACACAAAATCGCGTCATAGCTGTTGGGCAAAATGATGGCGATACTTTCGCCTTTGGCGATGCCTTGTTTGGTCAGAATCGCCGCGATGTCGCGGGCATGATCATGCACGTTTTGCCATGTTAATGTCTGCGCACCATCGCAGAAAATATAGGCAGGTTCAGTACCTTGGGTATAGGCACGGTGCAGCAACCAATCGCGAATAGTGCCTTGGGGCGGGGAGGCGTGATTTACCTTCATGCGCCCGCATCTGCCCAATAGGTGCCAAAGATTTCCTCTACCGATGGTTCGCGCGCAGGGATTTCTCGTACGACTTTTGTGGTTTGCAGAAAATGTTTCCAATGGAGGTTTTCGTCGATTGAATTGCCTCCCCAACTGCCACAACCCATCGAGAGTGAGAACGGCAAACCATTGTTAAACGCACCACCTGTGGCAAAACAATGTGCCTGATTGACGATCACGCGACAGGTTGGGATCTCTGCCCCTAAAGCAAGCGCGCGGGCGTCATCTGTGCTGTGCAAACCGATCGAATGCCCAGCCCCCATGTGGGACAAAATGCGCGCGGCGGTGGCGGAGGCATCCTGGAAATCGCGGGCTCGGTATAGTGCGACAACACGGCTTAGTTTCTCGCCCGACAGGGGATGATCAGGGCCAATGCCCGTTGTCTCCACCGCAAGGAATTTGGTGCCTTTGGGGACGCGATCCGCCATATCAAGGGCGACCAACATTGGCTCTGCGTCCTGCGCAATAACAGCGCGGTTCAGATGCCCATCTGGCCAAAGTTTGCTAATAATCGCCTGCTCATCCGTGACAAGTGCGCCGCCCTCAGCGGCCATTGCCGCGACAAAACGGTCATAGATTTCGTCCACAACAATCAGTGCGTTTTCAGAGGAACAAGACGTCGCATTATCAAAGGTTTTTGACGCCGTTATTTTCTGCGCGGCCGCCACAAGATCGGCAGTTTCATCAACGATTACAGTGACGTTCCCCGCCCCAACGCCAATCGCTGGCGTGCCACAAGTATAGGCGCGACGCACGTTGTTTTGGCTGCCAGTCACAACCACCAGATCAGTGGTTTCCAACATGCGCTGGGTTTTCTCTTTGGTGCCGGGTGAGGGCACCATCAGGACCAAATCATGGGAAAGGCCGATCTTGTCAAACTCGGCATAGATATAGCGCATCAACGTCTCACATGCGGGCACCCCTTTGGGGGAGGGCGACAGCACGATGGCATTGCCGCATTTCAGCGCGTTGATGATATTATTGGCAGGCGTTGCACCTGGATTGGTCGAGGGAACCACAGCGCC
>CAXIAD010000039.1:0-27311 GCA_964021645.1 uncultured Cognatishimia sp.
TTCATTTTCAATGTCGTCGCGATCCGCCATAGAAGCAAAGCTCATTTGGTTCCCTCCTGCTGTTATGCACCAATCTTATGTCGGTGCTTTTGCCGAAATTTGTTTCGGGCTAGATCACAGGATGCGGCGAAATATCTCATGCTGCAAGGGTGTGCAGCCGTAACGACCATAGGGAACCCAGGTTTTTACGTGATTTTGTGGGGGATGGGGCGGGTTTTTTGTATGAATTTGCCGCCCGCTGACAGGGATATAGCCCGAATCCATCCCAATCCAACCAGCCGCCGCAGATACCGCGCCTGAATTGTCAGCGGTGCAGATTACTCTGCCTCCGCCAATCCATCCGTGAATTGCAACCGCGCAAGCCGCGCATATAGGCCCCCTTGGGCGACCAATTCGTCGTGGCGGCCTTGGGCAACAATGCGCCCTTCGTCCATCACGATTATGCGGTCGGCCTTTTTCACGGTGGCAAGACGGTGCGCCACGATAATGGTCGTGCGTGTCTGCGCCAATGCATCAACGGCCTGCTGTACAAGACGCTCGCTTTCGGCATCCAACGCGCTGGTGGCCTCGTCCAATAACAGGACTGGGGCGTCGCGCAAAATGGCGCGGGCGATGGCGATGCGCTGTTTTTGCCCCCCCGACAACATAACGCCGCGCTCCCCGACATAGCTGTCATAGCCTTCGGGCAATTTGGCGATGAAATCATGTGCAGCAGCGGCGGATGCAGCGGCCTCAACTTCGGCATCTGTTGCCTCCGGGCGGCCAAAACGGATGTTTTCGCGCGCTGTATCGGCAAAGATCACCGGATCTTGCGGCACTAGGGCAAGTGATTGGCGAAACTGATCGCGGCGCATGTCAGTCAGATCAATTCCGTCCAGCGTGATACGGCCGGATTGCGGATCATAAAACCGCTGGATCATCTGGATAATTGTGGTTTTACCTGCGCCCGACGGGCCAACAAGCGCCACGGTTTCACCCGGTTCAATCACCAGATCAACCTTATCCAACGCCGAAGTTTTGGGCCGCGAAGGATAGTGGAAACCAACCGCATCAAAGGTGATCGCACCCTTGATTGTGGCGGGCAATGACACCGGCGCATCGGGGTCGGTCACATCGTCATGGGCATGCAACAATTCAACCAAGCGTTCGGTTGCGCCCGCAGCGCGCTGCAACTCGCCCCATATCTCGGAGAGGGCCGCGACAGATCCTGCCACCATGACGGAATAGATCACAAATTGCACAAGTGCGCCGGGGCTCATGCCACCAGCACGCACATCATGCGCGCCCATCCATAGCACCCCAACCACGCCGGAAAAGATCAGGAAAATCACGATCACCGTCATCAACGCGCGGGTCTCAACACGGCGCAACGCTGCACTTAGCGACAGGTTGGTGACATCGGCAAAGGCGCGCCGCGACGGGGTTTCATGGGTAAACGCCTGCACGGTTTGCACCGACAATAATGCCTCAGAGGCACTGCCGGAACTGGCGGCGATCCAATCCTGATTTTCCTTGCTCAGGGCGCGTAGTTTACGGCCCAGCACCAAAATCGGCACGATCACGAGGGGCACAATCAACAGCACCAACCCCGTCAATTTGGCCGAGGTGAACAGCATCAAAATCAGCCCGCCGATAAAGATCAGCAAATTGCGCAGGGCGATCGAAACAGACGAGCCAATGACCGACAGAATCAGCGTGGTATCGGTGGTGATCCGGCTTAGAACCTCGCCGGTCATGACCGTTTCAAAAAACGAGGGGCTCATGCCGATCACGCGGTCAAACACGGCCTTGCGGATATCGGCGACCACACGCTCGCCCAGCTTGGTCACCAGCATATACCGCAGACCCGTGCCCACAGCGAGCAGCGCCGCAAAGCCCAGAGCTGCTGCGAAATACTGATCCAGCAAGGCATCACTTTCGGCACCGAAATTATCCACCACTCGCCGTACCGCCAAGGGCAAAAGCAACGACACACAGGCCGTCAGCATCAGCGCGAAAATGGCCAGAACCACCAACAGCTTATACGGAGCCATAAAGGGCCCAAGCCCGCGCAACGCCCCGACCTGCTTAGATTTCGCGCGCTCTTGGTCAGAGCTTTGCAATGTGGGGGTGCGGGCCATGTCGCGTCCTTTTTCTGTGTTGCTGTGTTTAGTGGCGCTCCCAAGCAGTGGGGTCAAGAGGCACTGCTGCGACGCTTCGGCCCGTTACACAGAAATCGGTGATTAATATGGGAAAAACTGATCAGAATCGGGGGATGCCACGACGTTGATACATGCCGCACATTAGCGGGCCGGCCTGAAACTTGACCAATCAATCGCCCAATTAGGTTTCGGACGATGACCGACGCTTTGACGCGGGGCGAATAGAGGAATGCCCGAATCTCCCGTTGGCCAGCTTTCTGCGCGCCCCTTCCGGCTCAAGGTGCTTGTATTTACCCCCTGAAAAATGCGGCAAATCCAACGCCAAACCCAATTTCACAATTTCAGCACCAATATCGCGGCCATCCGGCAAGAAACACGTGCCCACCAAACGATCGTGTGATCGCTCGCCATCAAGCTGTACCGTAAGGGTCTGCCCCTTGCATATCTCGACCATCGCCCATTTCGACTTTTGGCCCCATGGCATGTTTGTTTCCGGCGCATCAATGCCAGCAAGACGGATTTTGGTTTTGCGGATTCTGATCGTATCCCCATCAATCACATAGGCCTTCCCTGTCAACGTGAGGCTTTCAGGAATCGGCGGTAAAACTAACGACTTATCATCAGCAGTCGCAGGCTCATCTTGGATCGGTCGAGAAGGCGGAGAAATTGGTGCCTTAGCGCGGGGCAAATTTCGCGTCAGGGGAGGCGGCGGCGTATAATGACTCTCACCTTTGAACAAAATCCAAAGGCAGGCCCCAATGCCACCCAAAATCAAGATAGAAACGATAAAATCCATTTTAAACAATCCACTAAAGAGCTTACACTGCACCAATCCATGCAGAATTTACCCAATAATCAGACCATCAATTCAAAATCTCAATACCCCTAAAGGAGAGTTTTTCGCAATTGATGCACCCCAGCATCAACTGCATGGGGCAACGCGACAATAACCAAAACGAGAGGGAAAGATCATGGAGCGGGCGGCGGGAATCGAACCCGCGTCATTAGCTTGGAAGGCTAAGGTCTTACCATTACACAACGCCCGCGCCGTGTGGGCCTTTCCTATTTCAGCGGTTTTTAAACGTCAATAGGTCAAGATTGCTTTCGCGCGTTTCAGCATAAAAACTCAGACACCCCGACACGCTGAACCCCGGCAAACCACCTTGCAGCAGCCCTTAACCCCAACCGTAGTTGAAACTCACGCTGATGCGGTCATCCTCGGCCATATTCATCGGGACTTCGTGGCGCAGCCAGCTTTCCCACAACATCACATCCCCCACCTTTGGCGCAACATAGATGAAATTGCGCAACTCCTGCCGCGCATCTTTCAGCCGGGTCGGTGCTGCCATCATCATAGCAGAGCGCGGATCCTCAAACTTGATCGCACTCGCGCCTTCAGGCATCGCCACATAGGTCGTGCCACTGATCACGCTATGGGGGTGAATATGCGAGGTGTGAATGCCGCCCTCAGGCAGAATATTGATCCACATACTATCCAAAGTTAGCGCCTTGCCATCCAGATCAAATTGCAAATCGGCGGCAAAATTCGCCACATGCTGATCCAGCAATTTCACCAGATCGGCAAAGATCGGAAACCGCCACGCCAGATCACTTAACGAGGCATAGCTGGTATAGCCGGGGAAATCGTTTTCCTCGCACCAGTTTTGCCCGGCCTCGTCATCTTCGGCGATGACCAAACAGGAGGTTTCAAGCTCTGCCGCATCAACAGCCGTGCCAGTTTCTGACAATGCCGCCCGATACAGGCGCGTAACGAAAAGTGATTCAATCTGTGACATGACCCGCTCATACCGCAGCCAAACGCGCTTGGCGAGAGGGCTTTACGCTTGGTACAGCCCCTGCACCCAATTGCAAAACAGGTTCACCTCGCCGCGCATTTCAACCCCGTCGCGCACCACCACATAATGAGAGCGTTTTTTAGGCAACCGATGCGCCACAGGGGCAATCAACAGCCCCTGCTCAATGTACTGACGCGCGAAATTTTCCAGCACCATCGTGACGCCCTGCCCGCCCATGACAATCTGCTGGGCAATCAATGATGAATCAACCCGCATCCAATCCTGCTGCACCCCAAAATTCAGTGCGTGGTGATCCGCCAATTTGCGCCAATCCAGCTCTGAACCGATAATTTGCACCACCTGTGCGGCTGCCAAGGTTTCGATATCAACTGCCCCGCCCAACCCGTCAGCATATTGGCGCGAACACACCGGAATCGCATATTCATGGCCTAAATGGCGGATGTCATTTTCACCCCATTGCCCATGGCCATAGCGGATATCAATATCCAACATTTCCTCGTCAAACCGATCCGCCCAAACCGCGGTACTTAGCTGCACAAACACGTCCGGGTGTTGGGCATGAAACAGATGTAGCTGCGGCGCGATCACCAATGCAGCACAGGAGATTGACGCCCGCACCCGCAGCAAACGCCGAGGCTGTGTGCTAAATAACCCGTCGGTTGCGGCGGCCATATCCGCAAATGATTTGCGCACCGGTTGCGCATAGGCCTGCCCCAAATCAGTCAGCACCACACCGCGTGGGCGGCGCTCAAACAGTTGTGTTTTCAAGTGTTTTTCCAAGAGGCGAATTTGCTGGCTTATCGCCGCCGGGGTCAGCCCCAGCTCAGCTGCTGCCGCACTAAAACTGCTATGGCGTGCAGCGGCCTCAAAGGCGCGCAACCATGTCACATGGGGGAGGTCGGCCATCTGTCACCTTCAATGAAAACATCACCTTGATGAAAAACACCTACAGTTTCATTACACCCAAGCCAATCACCAAGCAGCCGCAACCCGCAATCGCCTGCTGTATTGGCCGATTTTTCGATCCAATTCAGCCGCGTTAACCCTGATTCTTCGTGATTTTGCGCGAAATGTACATTTCAGGCCGCGAAATTGGCAATTCGTATGTTTCGCCAATTATGAACCCAACGCACCTTGTGACTCTTTGCGCGCAACACCCCTACATTTAGGGTCCGCTGTTGCGCATTTCGGCTTTTGTACGTTCCAGAATCGCACCAAATCACAGGTTTAACGCAACGCCCGCAACTTGCCTAAACCCTATCTCATACGTGGTTATACCTGCGCAGCAGTGTATATACCTAAGGTGTGCGCGGCGCAAAATACGCAACACTCACCCCGCCCATACATTCAAAACGCACAGCCCAAAACCGCCAAAGTCTCGCGGCCCTATAGGCCCGGATTCAGCTTGGCAATCAACGCATTCAACGCCTTTTTATCCGTCTGACTTAGCTTGGCCTTACGGGTACGAAATAGCGTCGCTTGCGACTTTAACATCAGCCCGTCCGACAGGATTTTCAGATGGTTTGCGCGCAAGGTTTCACCGGTAGATGTGATGTCCGCCACAGCCTCTGCGGTCTGGTTCTTAATCGTGCCCTCAGTGGCCCCCTGACTGTCCACCAACTGGTAATCAGCAACGCCGTTTTCCTTCATGAATTCGCGCACAAGCCTATGATATTTAGTCGCAATTCTTAACCGGAACCCATGTTCACGGCGAAAGGCTGCGGCCACAGCATCAAGGTCGTCCAGCGTGTCAACATCGACCCAGCAATGCGGCACTGCAATGATCAGGTCGGCCCCGCCAAATCCCAGCCGTGCCAGCTCTTCGACCTGCTGTTCCCACATGCCCAGTTTTTCACGTACAAGATCGGTTCCGGTCACACCCAAATGGATACGTCCAGCGGCCAATTCACGCGGAATTTCCGCGGCACTCAGCAGCACCAGTTCCACACCCTCAATGCCCGTGACGGAGCCCGCATATTCGCGCTCAGAGCCACTGCGCGCCAGGGAAATCCCCCGCGCGCCGAACCAGTCAAAGGTCTTTTCCATCAAACGGCCTTTGGACGGCACACCCAGTTTGATTGTCATAGCTCCGCCTCCAGCTGCACCACCAACTCAGGCCGGATCACCGCCCCCACCGCCGGGATCGCATTTCCCTGACCTAAAACGCGCGTCAGCGCATCATAGCGCCCACCGCTGGCAAGCGCGGGCAAATCCGGGCGTACCCCTGCATAAAACCCAAAGACAAACCCGTCGTAATATTCCATCTGCGTACGTCCGTAGCTGCCCTCAAACTCCAGCGTGTCCGTATCAATACCCCGCGCCGTTAGCGCCTCAATCCGGTCGTGAAGACAGGAAACGGCACCGGAAATAGCAGGCATATCAACCGCGATATCGCGCAGTTGCTCCAAGGCAAATGGCAATGTTTCACGCACGTTCAGGATTGCGTCAATCAGGTCAACCTGTACCGCAGAAATCGGGGCTGCTTCGGCATCCTCGCGCAATGCGGCAATGCGGTCCTCGATCTCATGCGCGCTACGTGCACCAATCACGTTCCCGGCCAATTCCATCGGATTTGCGTGTGATAGCAATGCCGTACGGCTGGCTGGCGGCTCAGATCTGTTTGCAAAGCGATCCAGCAAAGCCCGAAACCGGCGCGGGCGCCAAATGTGACGCGCCAATGCATTTTTACGGCGCTCTGTTGTTTCCAGCCCCTCAATTGCGGCCTTTAGAATGCCAATATCACCCGTCGCAGCACGCAAATTCAGATGAGAAACCGCGCCGTGAATTTGGGCGTAAACCTCTGCATCAGCTGCGGCGGGATTTTGACGGTCAAATACCTCATAGCCAACCTGAAAATACTCGCTCGCGCGGCTTGGGTCGTCTTCTTGCTGGCGAAATACCTCTCCGGCATATGTGTAGCGGGCGGGTTCCGCCCCGTGTTCCATATGCATCTGAACAACAGGCACGGTGAAGTCCGGACGCAGCATTTGTTCGCCGCGCAAGGCATCCGATGTCACATAGGCGCGCGCACGGATATCCTCACCGTAAAGGTCCAAAAGAACCTCGGCGGGTTGCAGGATCGAGGTCTCAACCGGAGCAGCCCCCGCGGCCTCAAACACAGCGCGCAATTGCGCCGCGCGTTCCCGGATCAATGCTTTTCTTGGCATCAGCTATCGCTTTCTTGACTGGCCAACTCGGCCTGACTAGCAAGTATCTCGCGGACCTTGGTGATCAGATCAGCGCGGGCAACCTCAAACTGGCTTGGGCGTTCTTTCCATTCCTCAAGCGTGGCACTTTCGGCAATTTTTGCGCCCAAAATCAGATCTTTGATCTGGATGACACCGCGTTCGTTCTCGTCGCCACCTTCGATGATTGCGATAGGAGAGTTGCGTTTATCCGCATATTTCAGCTGATTACCAAAGTTTTGCGGATTGCAAAGGTACACCTCGGCGCGAATGCCTGCGGTGCGCAATTCAGTAACCATCGCCTGATAATCGGCCATCCGGTCACGGTCCATTACCGTCACAACAACAGGCCCTTCTTCAACCGAGGTGATCCGCCCTTTGGCGCGCAAGGCGGCCAAAAGGCGATCCACACCGATAGAAACCCCGGTTGCAGGCACGGCCTGACCGGTAAAGCGTTTCACCAGATCATCGTAACGCCCGCCCCCCGCGACAGAGCCGAATTGACGTTTGCGGCCCTTTTCATCAAGGATTTCAAAGGTTAGCTCGGCCTCAAATACCGGACCCGTATAATACCCAAGGCCGCGCACAATCGAGGGATCAATCTCAATGCGATCAGTGCCGTAGCCTCCGGCCGCTAGTAGATCGGCTATTTGTTCTAACTCGGCGATGCCCTCAGCCCCGATGGCAGATGCGCCAACCGCTGCGCGCAGATTGGCCAAAGTACCCGCCGCATCCGCCGCTTTGGATGTCAGAAATGCCAACACAGGTTCGGCTTGTTCCGCAGTTAGGCCCACGCCGTCAATATAGGCACCAGAGGCATCAAGGCGGCCTTTGGTCAGCAATTCGCGCACGCCCTGCTCGCCTACTTTGTCGAATTTGTCGATGGTGCGCAGGACGTTGTCGCGCGCGCCTCCCTCCTCGGGCAGACCCATGGTTTCCAACACGCCGTTCAGAACCTTGCGGTTATTCACCCGCACCAGATAATCGCCGCGCGCGATACCTACGGTTTCCAGCGTGTCGCTTAGCATCGCGCATAGCTCTGCGTCGGCGGCGACATTGGCAGCACCTACAGTATCTGCATCACATTGATAAAATTGACGAAAACGACCCGGACCGGGTTTTTCGTTGCGCCAAACCGGCCCCATCGCATAACGGCGGTAGGGCATGGGCAAATCGTTGCGGTGCTGGGCATAGACACGCGCCAGAGGGGCCGTGAGATCATAACGCAGCGCCATCCAGTCGCCTTTGTCGTCGTCGTCACCCTCTTGCCACGCAAAAACGCCCGCATTGGGACGCTCAACATCTGGCAGGAACTTGCCCAATGCCTCGACCGTTTCAACCGCACTGCTTTCCAGCGCATCAAACCCATAGCGATGATAAACCCCGGCAATCTTTTGCAGCATCTCGGTGCGCTCTGTCACCTCGGTACCGAAATAGTCGCGAAAGCCCTTTGGCGTCTCTGCCTTGGGACGTGGAGTTTTCTTCAGCTTGGCCATTGTCTTAATCCTTGGCAAGAAGCGTTGATGGTTCGCGCTGCCATTACCGGATGCCCCTCTTGGGGGCAAGCAAAGCCTGAGTTTCTGGGGCAGCTTGTCGCCACACTTGACGCGCAGGGTCTGCCGCATTACGCCGCAGATATGGAAAAACTCGAAGAACAAATCGCCCATCTGACCCGCACCATTGAGGATTTGTCAGATGTGATGGCCCGTCAGGACAAGGAAATTGATGTATTAACGCGCCGCGTTCATATGTTGATGGAGCGCGAAGCGGATCGCGATACGGCGGGTGGCGGCGGTGTTGTCATGGGTGACGAACGCCCGCCGCATTATTAAGACCGCGTTAATAATCCTCAACGGCCATAACGCCGGGAAGCGACTTAATCGCGCCCTTGATCTGTGGATTCACCGGGAATTCGGTGCCCAGATCCATTTCGACCTCGCCCGGTAGATCGGGATCCATCAGGCAAATCATAATCGGGCCACGGGGGCCATTTTTGACGGCATCCTGAACGCCAGCCAGCACATTGGCCACGCCGGGCACGGCATCAACGGCGTCCAGAAACACTTTGATCCCGGCGCTGCCCGCATCGGCAACAACCGCATCAATCGGCCCAATCGAGCGCGCCAAAAGCTTCAACTGATCAGATTCCATCGTCGCCTCGCACGTAAGGACAACCTTTGATCCGGTCTCTAGGTAATCGCGACATTTTTCCAACGTGTCGGAGAAAATGGTCACCTCATAGGCACCTGTCGGATCAGACAGTTGCGCAAAGGCAAAGCGGTTGCCACGCGCCGATTTACGCTCCTGACAGCCAGAAACGCGCCCCGCCAATTTGGCCAGAAACGTCCCGCTGCGGGCGCGCTCTGTCACCTCATCCAGCGTCATGACTTTTTTGCGTTTTAGGGCGGCCTGATAATCCTCCAGCGGGTGACCAGAGAGGAAAAAACCGATGGCCTTGGCCTCTTCGTCCAGTTTTTCGGCGGGCAGCCAATCATTCACTTTGACAATCCGTGGTTCGGGCAAATCATCGCCCGCTTCACCAAACAGCGACACCTGATTGCTGTTTTGTTGTTCAAAAATTGCTGCTGAATAGCCGACCAGCGGATCAAGGCTTTCGAAGACGCGGCGACGATTGGGATCAAGTTCATCAAAGGCGCCTGACCGCGCCAGCATCTCAAGCGGACGCTTGCCAACACGTTTCAGATCAACCCGACGGGCGAGATCAAACAAGGTCGCAAAGGGCTTGTCCACGCCATCAATCTTGCGCCCTTCTGTCACCAATTTCATCGCCTCGGTGCCGACGTTTTTCAGCGCGCCCAGCGCATAGATCAACTTGCCTTCACGCACAGTGAATGTCGCCTCAGAGCGGTTCACACAGGGCGGGATATAGGGCAATTTCAGAGCCTTTTTGACCTCTTCAAAATAGATCGCAAGCTTGTCCGTCAAATGGATATCGCAGTTCATCACACCACCCATAAATTCAACTGGATGGTTCGCCTTTAGCCATGCCGTTTGATAGGACACAACCGCATAGGCCGCCGCGTGTGATTTGTTAAACCCGTAGTTGGCGAATTTCTCCAAAAGGTCAAAAACTTCGGTGGCTTTCTTGGCTGGAACGCCGTTGTCGGCGGCCCCTTTTTCGAATTTCGGACGCTCGGCATCCATCGCCTCTTTGATCTTTTTACCCATCGCACGGCGCAGCAAATCCGCCCCGCCGAGCGAATAGCCAGCCATCACCTGAGCGATCTGCATAACCTGTTCCTGATAAACGATAATACCTTGAGTTTCTTCAAGAATATAGTCGATCAGCGGATGCACGGATTCAAGATCCATGAGGCCATTTTTAACCTTACAATAGGTCGGAATGTTCTCCATCGGGCCGGGACGGTATAGCGCCACGAGAGCAACGATATCCTCAATACAGGTGGGTTTCATCTGTTTGAGGGCATCCATCATGCCCGAGCTTTCCACCTGAAACACGGCGACGGTTTTTGCCGCTGCATAGAGTTTATATGAGGCCTCATCATCCAGCGGAATGGCGTTGATTTCGTTCACCGCCCCCTCGGGTGGTACATACAGCTCGGTGCCATCAGCGGCGGTGTGGATGTCGCGCCCTTCGCTCTTGATCAGGTCAACGGCATTTTGAATGACCGTCAGGGTTTTCAGACCCAAAAAGTCGAATTTCACCAACCCCGCTTGCTCTACCCATTTCATATTGAATTGGGTGGCGGGCATGTCGGATTTCGGGTCTTGGTACAGGGGGACCAGCTCATCCAGCGGCCTATCGCCAATCACGACACCCGCCGCGTGGGTAGAGGCGTTCCGCAGCAGCCCCTCGACCTGCTGGCCATAGTTTAGCAGCCGCGCGACGACCTCCTCATTGCGGGCCTCTTCACGCAGGCGTGGTTCGTCTTTCAGGGCCTGCTCAATGGAAACGGGCTTCACCCCTTCGACGGGGATCATTTTCGACAGGCGGTCGACCTGCCCGTAAGGCATCTGCAAAACGCGCCCAATGTCGCGCACCGCGGCCTTGGATAGCAGCGCCCCAAATGTGATGATTTGCCCCACTTTGTCGCGGCCATATTTTTGCTGCACATAGCGGATCACCTCTTCGCGGCGATCCATGCAAAAATCGATGTCAAAGTCAGGCATCGAGACACGTTCGGGATTTAGGAACCGTTCAAACAGCAATGAGTACCGCAGCGGATCAAGGTCGGTAATTGTCAGCGCATAGGCCACAAGTGACCCCGCACCAGAGCCACGCCCCGGCCCCACCGGAATGCCCTGATCTTTGCTCCACATAATGAAATCGGCAACGATCAGGAAGTAACCCGGAAATCCCATGCCTTCGATGATCCCCAGTTCGAAATCCAGACGTTCCTGATATTTTTCGGGCGTCACAGCGTGGGGGATCACCGCAAGGCGTTGCTGCAACCCCTTGTTGGCCTGGGCGCGCAGTTCTTCGATTTCGTTATCGGCGAATTTTGGCAGGATCGGATCGCGACGATAGGTTTCAAACGCGCATCGTTTTGCGATTTCGACGGTATTTTCGATGGCCTCGGGCAGATCAGCAAACAGCGCGATCATTTCTTCTTGGCTCTTGAAATAGTGCTGAGCGGTCAGACGGCGGCGGCCCTCTTGTTGATCCACATAGGCACCCTCTGAGATGCAAATCAGCGCATCATGCGCCTCATACATCTCTGTTTTCGGGAAATAGACATCGTTTGTCGCCACCAAGGGGATGCCCATCGCATAGGCCATCTCAACAAGGCCGCGCTCTGTCAGGCGCTCGTTTTCTGGCTTGCCAGACTCGCCCGGATGCCGTTGCAATTCTACATAAAGCCGATCCGCATAGATTGCCTGCAAGCGGCGCATCAGGGCCTCTGCTGCGGGTCGTTGCCCTTGTTGTAACATCCGCCCGACAGGGCCGTTTGGGCCACCAGTAAGGCAGATTAAACCTGCCGAGTTTGTTTCAAGTTGATCAATCGTCACCTGCGGGGCCTGCCCGTCATTCCCGACATACAAACAGGAGCTTAGCTTCATCAGATGATTATAGCCCTCCTCGCTTTGGGCCAACAAAACCACCGGAGCGGGCGCAGGAGGTTGGGTGCGCCCTGATGGGTCATCATGGGGCATCTGCACGTCAACCTGACAGCCAACAATCGGCTGCACACCAGCCCCGCTTGCGGAAACCGAAAACTCCAACGCGGCAAACATTGAATTGGTATCGGTCACAGCAACGGCAGGCATTCCCATCGCCTCGCAAAGGGCGGGGAGTTTTTTCAACCGCATCGCCCCCTCTAGCAGAGAGTATTCGGTGTGCACGCGCAGATGGATGAATCGGGGAGATGTTGTCATACCCGCAGGCTATCCGAGCCCAGCGCCAGAGGAAATGACAAGTTTTCAACTCGGCCCTTCTATCTTGATTAGGAGCGCTGGAAAATATGGACTTTCAAAAATATCAATACAATCGAAACCGCACAACCACCTGTAAACAATAAGGTTACCTGATATGGGCGCAAATTGCCGTAGGCAAACGCCGTTGTTTTTCAAATGGTGGAAACAAGTTTCCCTTGCCAAAAACTGCTTAGCGCTCCAATCTTGAAGCAAGAAAACAAGTGGTCGCATCCTTTCTACGTCGCATCGATTGGACGCTCGCATGGCTGGTCAATGTTGTAAGGCGACGGGTTAACACTATGGGTATCACGTTTCTTCTCAACGGAGAGACTGTTACGGTGCAAGATGCTCCCGCGACCTTGACGCTTTTGTCTTGGCTACGCGAAGAGCAAATGCTCTGTGGCACCAAAGAAGGTTGCAATGAGGGCGACTGCGGTGCCTGTTCAGTTGTCGTTCAGGATGAAACAGGGACGAAGGCGCTGAATGCCTGCATTCTGTTTATGCCACAGCTTGATGGGAAATCTGTACGCACGGTCGAGGGGTTTTCTGCACCCGATGGCAGTTTGCACCCTGTGCAGCAGGCCCTAGTTGATCACCACGGCAGCCAATGCGGATTTTGCACGCCCGGCTTTACGGCTTCAATGGTGGCCGCCCACACAAATGGCGCGCGCGACTTTGATGACCAACTGGCAGGTAATCTCTGCCGCTGTACCGGCTATGCACCGATCATTCGCGCAGCAGAGGCAGCGGCAACCATCCCCATCCCTGACTGGCTATCGGCCACATCAGCGACAAAGACCGCCGACCTTATGTCGGCCGCGAGCAAGGAGGCGGACGCGGCGCAGCCGGGTTCCTCCGACGCGCTCGCATTGGCATATTCCGTGGCACCCGATGCGACATTGATCGCCGGTGCCACCGATGTTGGCCTCTGGGTCACCAAACAGTTGCGTGACCTTGACCCTGTTATTTTCCTCAACAAATGCGACGATCTGCGCGAGGTTTCCATTACCGACAGCGATCTCACATTTGGCGCGATGGTTACAATGACCACTCTGCGTGATGTCATCGCACCCTATCATCCATCCTTCGCAGAAATGCTGCGCCGTTTTGCCAGCACACAGATCAGAAACGCCGCCACCCTTGGCGGCAATATCGCAAATGGCTCTCCGATCGGGGACGCGCCCCCTGCCCTCATCGCTCTGGGGGCACAATTGCATTTGCGCTGTGGCGATACCCGCCGCGTGCTGCCATTGGAAAATTACTTTATCGAGTATGGCAAACAAGATCGCCTTCCCGGAGAGTTCGTAGAAAAAATTTCTATTCCACGCCAAACCGACCGGTTGAAAGTCTACAAAATCTCCAAACGCTTTGATCAGGATATTTCTGCTGTGCTTGGCGCTTTCAACATCTCTCTTCAGGACGGCATCATTAGCGATGCCCGCATTGCCTTTGGCGGCATGGCAGGCACTCCGAAACGCGCCAGCAATGTCGAAAAATCTCTTATTGGCCAGCCTTGGAACATGAACAGCATCCAAGCAGCCGATGCGCAGTGGCAAGCAGATTACACCCCAATGTCTGACATGCGGGCCTCTGCTGACTATCGCTTGGACTGTGCACGCAATCTGTTGCACCGCTATTTCCTTGAAGACAGCGGCATAAATACGTCGGTGTTGGAGGTCTCAGCATGACTGTTGCACGCTCCCTGCCCCATGATACTGCCAAATTGCACGTCACTGGCGCCGCCCGCTATGTGGATGACATCCCAACCCCTGCGAACACATTGCACCTTGCCTTTGGCCTCTCTCAAATCGCCTGCGGGCGCTTTACGTCGTTATCGCTTGAGGATGTCCGAGCAAGCGACGGGGTCGTTGATGTCTTAACCGCCGCTGATCTACCGTTTAGCAATGATGTCTCTCCCTCAGCACATGATGAGCCGCTGCTGTCGGAAGGCGACGTACACTATGTCGGGCAACCCATATTCTTGGTGGTCGCCACATCCCATCTGGCCGCGCGCAAAGCAGCGCGCAAAGCCGTCATCACCTATGACGAATCCACCCCGATATTCACCATCGAGGAGGCTCTTGCCGCCAATAGCCGGTTTGAAGAAGGCCCCCGCATCTATTCACGCGGCGACACTGACACAGCAATCACCGCTGCCGCGCATATTATTGAGGGCACGCTAGAACTGGGCGGGCAGGAACATTTTTACCTTGAGGGTCAGGCAGCACTGGTTCTGCCACAAGAAAACGGCGACGTTCTTGTGCATTCTTCAACCCAACACCCCACCGAAATCCAGCACAAGGTTGCCGACGCGCTTGGCATACCTATGCACGGTGTCCGTGTCGAAATCCGCCGCATGGGCGGTGGATTTGGCGGCAAGGAAAGCCAAGGCAACGCATTGGCCGTCGCCTGCGCCATCGCCGCCATTCGAACCAATATGCCCTGCAAAATGCGATATGACCGCGACGATGACATGGTCATCACCGGCAAACGGCACGATTTCCGCATCCAATACCGCGTAGGATTTGATGATGACGGCCATGTGCAGGGCCTTGAGTTTTTGCATTACACCCGCTGTGGTTGGGCATTGGATCTGTCCTTGCCTGTTGCGGACCGCGCCATGCTGCATGCGGATAACGCCTATTGGTTGCCCAACATCCGCATCGAAAGCCACCGCCTAAAGACCAACATGCAATCAGCTACCGCCTTTCGCGGCTTTGGCGGCCCGCAAGGCATGGTCGGCATCGAAAGGGTGATGGATCACATCGCCGGACATCTGGGCAAAGACCCGCTGTCTGTGCGCATCGCCAACTATTATGCCCAAGCTGACCGCAAAGTGGATCACGCCAATTCAACGCCCTACGGCATGGAAGTCACTGATTTCGTTCTACATGAATTAACGGCCCAATTGACCGAAAGCGCAGATTATCATGCCCGTCGTCAGGCTGTAACCGACTGGAACGCGCAGAACCCGATCCTGAAAAAGGGCCTCGCCCTGACACCCGTCAAATTCGGCATTTCCTTTACTCTGACACATCTCAATCAGGCAGGCGCTTTGGTGCATGTCTATCAGGATGGCTCTATTCAGTTGAACCACGGCGGCACCGAGATGGGGCAAGGGCTGTTCCAAAAAGTGGCCCAAGTGGCCGCAAGCCGTTTTGGCGTATCACAGGACAACATCCGCATCACTGCGACCGACACCGCCAAGGTGCCTAATACCTCGGCAACGGCGGCCTCGTCGGGTACTGATTTGAATGGCATGGCCGTCAAGATCGCCTGCGACACCATCCGCGACAGAATGACCGCATTTCTGGCCGAGCATCATCAGGTTTCACCTAGTGATGTGTCCTTTGGCGAGGGCATGGTTCAGATCGGCACAACAAGCATGTCCTTTGCCGATGCTGCAAAGCTGACCTATGAAAACCGCATCGGCCTCTCGGCGACAGGGTTCTATAAAACACCAAGCCTCGCTTGGGACCGGATCAAAGGCCAGGGGCGGCCATTCTTTTACTTCTCCTATGGGGCGGCGATAACCGAGGTGGTGATTGACACGCTCACCGGGGAAAACCGTATTCTGCGCGCTGATGTGCTGCATGATGCAGGTGCCTCGCTGAACCCTGCACTTGATATTGGACAAGTCGAGGGAGCCTATGTTCAGGGCGCTGGTTGGTTGACGATGGAGGAATTGGTTTGGGATCAACGCGGCACTTTGCGCACCCATGCGCCCTCTACCTACAAAATTCCGGCATGTTCTGATCGGCCCGATATTTTCAACGTCGCGCTATTTGAAAACGCCAACGCCGAGGATACGATTTATCGCTCCAAAGCGGTCGGGGAACCACCGTTCATGTTGGGAATCTCGGCCTTGATGGCATTATCTGATGCGGTTGCCGCCTGTGGGCCCGGATATCCGGCCCTAGACGCTCCCGCAACACCAGAGCGTATCCAACGCGCTGTTCAACGTCAGCAAGGAGCCAGTTGATGCTGGACTTGGAGGCCCTTTCCAACGCGGTGGAGCAGCACAAACGTGTCGCCCGCGTTGTGGTCGCCGAGGTCAAGGGATCTGCCCCGCGTGAAGCCGGAGCAGCCATGCTGATCTGGGCGGATGGGCGCGAGGGCACAATTGGCGGTGGCAGGCTTGAGCTTGACGCAGAACGTCATGCGCGCCGGATGTTGATGGATGATGCCCCCGAGGCCCCGGTCACCGCATTGAAACGTCAGGCGCTTGGTCCGGCGTTGAACCAATGCTGCGGCGGGGCGGTCAGCGTTGTCACCGAAATCTATGACGCGACACGGTTTCGCGAGATGACGGGCAGTTTTGACCACCAAGGCATTTGGGCGCGCCCTGTAACGTCCACAGCTGGCGCATTGGCAAAATCCGCAGCCCGCCAAATCTCCCAAATGGAAAGCAGCGATACACCGATCCCAACCACCCTAACCGGGGGCTGGCTGATCGAGGCCGTATGGCGAGACCGCCAAGCGGTTTACATCTATGGGGCGGGACATGTGGGGCGTGCATTGGCCCTCGTTTTGGCCCCCATGCCCCAATTCGACGTCTTCCTCGTGGATTTACGCCAAGATCAATTTGCGGGCATTCCCAACACCGTCAACCAATCGTGGCAGGCCCCTCCGACCGAGGTCATGACCTCAGCCGATGCAGGGGCGGCGCATTTCATCATGACCCCAGAACATGACTTCGATCTGGAGCTATGCCATACCCTGCTCAAACAGGAATTCGCATTTGCGGGGCTTATTGGCTCTGAAACAAAATGGGCGCGGTTTCGTAGCCGCCTAAAGATGTTAGGCCATTCTGAAAACAGAATTGCACAAATAACATGCCCCATTGGCAATCCTGAGTTAGGTAGGCACCCTCAGGCTATATCTATCAGCGTTGCTGCCGAACTGCTAAAAACAAAAAACCGCGTTGTTCGCCGAAAGGAACAGATCGCATGACAGGGACATTATTAAGCATCAAGGGGCTGACCAAGGCCTATCCCGGTGTGGTCGCGAACGACACTGTATCCTTTGATATCCAAGAGGGCGAAGTACACGCGCTTTTAGGGGAAAACGGGGCTGGAAAATCAACTTTGGTTAAGATGATTTATGGTCTCGTCAAAGCAGATAGCGGCTCCATGACGCTCTATGACAAGGACTATGCCCCTGCCGAACCACGGGCAGCGCGCAGTTCCGGTGTTGCGATGGTGTTTCAGCATTTTTCACTGTTTGACGCGTTGAATGTGGCGGAAAACGTCGCGCTTGGCATGGAAAACCCGCCAAAACAAAGCCAGCTTGCGAACCGTATCCGCGAGGTATCAGAAACCTACGGTCTGCCACTTGATCCGTACCGCACGGTTGGCGATCTATCCGCAGGTGAGCAGCAGCGCGTTGAAATCATTCGCTGCCTACTACAAGACCCCAAGCTGTTGATCATGGATGAGCCCACATCGGTTCTGACCCCGCAAGAGGTTGAAATCCTGTTCAAAACCCTACGCAAATTACAATCCGAGGGCACGGCGATCCTCTACATTAGCCACAAGTTAGAAGAAATTCGCGCGCTTTGTGATCATGCGACGATTTTGCGCTTAGGTAAAAATGTAGGGACTTGCATACCAGCACAAACCACCGCGCGCGCCATGGCCGAGATGATGGTTGGGGATACGTTGCAAACCCCGACACGCACCGCAGCAGCAGATGGGCCAGTTGTTTTGGAGGTCGCCAATCTAACGCTGACGCCCGCCAATCCCTTTGGCACACCGCTCAAGCAAATCACATTTACCGTACGAGCCGGGGAAATTCTCGGGCTTGGCGGGGTTGCAGGCAATGGGCAGGATGAGTTGCTGGGCGCGCTGTCAGGCGAATCCAAAACCCCGGCGGATACCGTCACGGTTAAGGGCGTTGCCATCGGGCATCTTGGCCCAAATCAACGGCGCGAAATCGGCGTATTAGCCGCCCCGGAGGAACGTCTGGGCCATGCCGCCGCCCCAAACATGAGCCTTGTTGAAAATGCATTGCTCACCGGGGCTGCGCGTCAGGGGCTTACCAACAACGGATTCGTCAATTGGTCCGCTACCAAAGACTTTGCGGAAACGATCATCAAAGAATTTGACGTTCGTACACCGGGATCAGATCGTGCTGCGCGCTCCCTGTCCGGGGGCAATTTACAGAAATTCGTCATCGGCCGCGAGGTTTTGCAAAAGCCCGAAGTTTTGGTGGTTAATCAGCCCACATGGGGTGTGGATGCAGCAGCGGCGGCGGATATTCGTCAAGCTCTGCTGGATCTGGCAGCAGAAGGGGCGGCAATTGTTTGCATTAGTCAAGATTTGGACGAGTTGATGGAAATCTCCGACCGCTTTGGCGCACTTAACGAGGGCACCTTGTCTGCGATTCGCCCGGTTTTGGGGCTGACGATTGACGCAATTGGCCTGATGATGGGCGGCGCATCTGGAGATGAGCCCCCCGTTACAACCGCAGACCAAAACCACAGCGAAGGAGCAGGCGCATGATCGTTCTTGAAAAACGCCCGCAGCCGTCGCGCCTTTGGTCGCTGGCCACTCCGGTTGTTGCCGTTATCATCACCATGATTGCAGGCGGGCTATTGTTTGCTGCCCTTGGCAAAAACCCGGTCGAGGCGATCCGAACCATTTTCTATGACCCTCTTTTGGGGGAATACGCGTTTTATTACCGTCCACAATTGTTGGTCAAAGGCGCACCTTTGATCCTGATTGCCATTGGTCTATCGCTGGGGTTTAGGGCTGGCATCTGGAACATCGGGGCCGAGGGGCAATACATCGTCGGTGCCATTTGTGGCGCAGGGGCGGGTCTTGCGTTCTATCCAACCGAAAGCGTGTTCATCTTTCCTCTGATGGTCATTGCCGGGGCGCTTGGCGGGTGGATCTGGGGCATGATCCCTGCCCTCTTGAAGGTCAAATTCGGAACCAATGAAATTCTGGTATCCTTGATGCTGGTCTATGTTGCCGAACAATTGTTGGCCTCCGTTTCCTTAGGGCTGCTCAAAAACCCTGAGGGCTTTGGCTTTCCCGGTTCACGCAATTTTCAAAGCTACGACAGCGCGCATAACGCCGAGCTGATCGTGGGTTCAGGGCTGCACTGGGGTGTCGTTGCCGCATTTATTGCGGTGATTTTAGCCTATGTTCTGCTGAACAAACATATCTTGGGGTTCAACATTCGCCTCACGGGTGAGGCCCCGCGCGCCGCGAAATTTGGCGGCGTAAATCCAACCCGCCTGATCCTATTCTGTCTTGGAACCTCTGGGGCCTTGGCTGGGTTGGCGGGCCTCTTTGAGGTGTCAGGACCATCCGGGCAAATCAGCATTGATTTCAACAACGCCTATGGGTTCACCGCGATCATCGTGGCTTTTCTGGGCAGGTTACACCCCGTTGGCATCCTATTTGCAGGGCTGTTGATGGCGTTGACATATGTCGGCGGTGAAATTGCGCAATCCAGTCTTGGCCTGCCATCCGCGGCCATTCAGGTCTTTCAGGGGATGTTGTTATTCTTCCTATTGGCGCTTGATCTACTCACAAACTTTCGCATTCGTCTTAGCAAAAAGGGGTCAGTGTAATGGATCTATCTGCAATTAATCCGATCCTGCTGATCGCCTCGTTGATGGTCGCGGCAACGCCCCTTGTTCTTGCTTCAATTGGCGAGCTTGTCGTTGAAAAGGCAGGCGTACTGAACCTAGGTGTTGAGGGAATGATGATCGTCGGGGCCATCTCCGGCTTTGCGATTTCCGTCGAAACCGGTTCTCCGGCTTTGGGTCTTGTTGCTGCAATGCTGGGCGGCGCTGTCCTGTCACTGTTGTTTGCTTTTTTGACCCAAGTCGCCTTGGCAAATCAGGTCGCAAGCGGTCTGGCACTAACATTGTTTGGTCTGGGCCTCTCTGCACTTCTGGGTCAGGGCTATGTGGGTGTAAAACCTCCGCCCATGGCGCGTCTTGATATTCCGGTGTTGTCTGATCTGCCGGTCATTGGCCCCATCCTGTTTTCGCATGATCCGGTTCTATACATCGGCATCGCCCTGATCGCGATTGTCTGGGTTGCGCTGAAATTCACCCGCGTCGGGCTGGTTCTGCGCGCCGTTGGTGAAAACCATGAGGCCGCGCACGCTTTGGGCTATCACGTTGTGCGTGTACGGGTTTTGGCGATTTTATTTGGAGGCGCCTGCGCCGGACTTGGCGGGGCCTATATCAGCCTGATCCGCGTCCCCCAATGGACCGAGGGCATGACGGCGGGCATCGGGTGGATCGCTCTTGCATTGGTTGTATTCGCCAGCTGGAAGCCATGGCGCGTATTGCTAGGGGCCTATTTGTTTGGCGGTATTAACGTATTGCAACTAAATTTACAGGCCGCAGGCGTTGCTATCCCTGTCGAATATCTTGCAATGTCGCCCTATGTCATAACAATATTGGTGCTGGTAATAATGTCACGCGATCGCACCAGTGCACCCGGCTCTCTTGGCCGCATTTTTCACGCCTCAAACTAGGGGCATACAAACGACTAACTACTAGGGGAGAACTAAATTGAAACTAACAAAACTTTTGGCGACTGCCGCCATGGCACTAGGCCTTGCGACGACGGCCATGGCCGAGCAAACCAAAATCGGGTTTGTCTATGTCGGGCCCGTCGGTGATGGCGGTTGGACCTATGAGCACGACAAGGGCCGTCAAGCCGTCGTGGAGCATTTCGGTGACAAGGTTGAAACCGTATTTGTCGAATCCGTACCAGAGGGCCCGGACGCAGAGCGCGTCATGACGCAAATGGCATTGAATGGTGCTGATCTGATTTTCACCACGTCTTTTGGCTATATGGATCCAACGATCAATGTTGCCAAGAAATTCCCAAAAGTGAAATTCGAGCACGCCACTGGCTACAAAACCGCGCCAAACGTGTCCGTATATTCCGCGCGTTTTTATGAAGGCCGGGCTGTGCAAGGGCACATTGCGGGCAGCATGACGAAATCAAATATTATTGGCTATATCGGCTCTTATCCGATCCCTGAGGTTATCCGTGGGATCAATTCGGCCTATATCCACGCCAAAAAAGTAAACCCAGACGTCCAGTTCAAAATCATCTGGGCCTATACATGGTTTGATCCAGCCGCAGAGGCCGATGCCGCCAAAGTTCTGATTGAACAAGGCGCAGACGTCATTTTGCAGCACACCGATTCAACGGCTCCACAAGCTGCGGCACAAGCTGCTGGCAACGTAATCACCTTTGGTCAGGCATCTGACATGAGTGAATACGGACCCCTGCCACGGGTTTCCTCAATCATCGACGATTGGGCTCCCTACTACATCGCACGTACTCAGGCGGTCATGGATGGTAGCTGGACAAGCGTGAACACATGGCATGGTATTGGTGAAGGCATGGTTGGCATTGGCGAGATTTCCGATGCTGTTCCTGCGGACGTCAAAGCCGAAGCACTTGCTCTTAAAGCGTCACTGGCGGACGGTTCATACCACGCATTCACCGGCCCTGTTAAAAAGCAGGACGGAAGCGATTGGCTTGCGGATGGCGAAACTGCTGATGATGGCACCTTGGCTGGCATGAACTTCTATGTAGAAGGTCTGACAGGCGACGTTCCACAGTAATTTCCAACCCATAAAATCATCAAAGGCCCGCCATAACTGGTGGGCCTTTTTTGTTTTGGACTAGCGGCACATAGGCTGCGGGAAATCTGGGCTGGTGCGGGTATTTATTACCGATCCCAAATTCCGTTGCGCCACAAAAAAAGGGCCGCAAAACTGCGGCCCTTTCTATTAGATATGCGTTGGAATTAAGTCCAAGCAAGTCTCGCAGGATGGACTTCAAAGGAGATATGGTGATTACCGCCTGCAAGCCCATCTTTGGTGTGGTTGTACAATGAGCGCCAGTAAGGCTGAATTGTAACGCCTTCTTCTTGCATCAAAGCTTGACCCTTCGCCATCAGTGCGCGGCGTGCTTCAACATCAGGAGTTGCAAGCGCTTGCTCAAGGATCGCGTCAAACTCAGCGTTCGCAAAGCCAGCTTCGTTCCACGCTTCGCCTGAGCGATACGCAAGTGCCCAAATCTGAACACCCAACGGACGGTGGTTCCAGTTGGTAGAGCTGAACGGATATTTTGCCCAGTCATTCCAGAAGGTAGAACCCGGCAGAATTGTCCGCTTAACTTTGATGCCTGCATCACGCAACTGAGCAGCAACTGCGTCAGTTGTGTTTTTGCGCCATGCGTCATCAATTGACAGCAACTCATGCTCATAGTCAGCCATGCCTGCTTCTTCCATCAGAGCCAAGGCTCCTGCTGGATCATGCTTCTGCGGAGGCAGAACGGCATATTCAGGGTGTACTGGTGCAACATGGTGGTTTTCAGCAACCGCGCCACGTCCATCATAGCCAAGCTCCAACAGAACATTGTTGTCAACGGCCATAGCAATCGCCTGACGAACACGCTTGTCCGCATAAGGTTTTTTGCCATCAACTTCTGCAAGCTGGTTAGGACGGATAACGATTGTAGCAGCAGTCACGATTTCATGCTGGTTCCAACCATCAAGTGAGCTGATGATGTCGATAAATTCGCCATCAACGTCATAGGTCATGTCAACTTCTTCGGCTTCACAAGCAGAAACCCACGCAGCAGGATCTGTACCGTAGTCGATGAATTCAACGCGATCCATATAGGCGCCTTTGCCTGCGCCCCACCAGGTGTGACCCTCGTTACGGACCAATACGGCTTTCACCCCAACTTCGAGGGATTCTGGCAGATATGGGCCTGTACCGACCGGGTTACCCATCATGTTGTCAGAATCATGCGAGCTGTGCACGATCGCAGCAGGATAATCCGACATGCCTGGGATCAATGAAATGTCCGGCTTAGGCAGGTTCAGGCGCACTGTGTGGGCGTCTACAACTTCGATTGCGCCGTCCAATGCCTTGTTCGTATTGGGATCAATCAGTGTGCCCATACGACCGGCCATTGAGTTGCCTTCGACGTCTTTTTCACACCAACCAGCAATGTTGCGTGCAATGTCATCGGCAGTCAGGTCTTCGCCGTTGTTCCACTTAACGCCCTTACGCAGGTTCAGCGTATAGGTTTTAGCATCGTCGCTAATGTCCCAGCTTTCCAGCAAATAGGGCGAGAAGGTGCCGTCGTTTTCATAGCTTACAAGATACTCAAGCCAACCGCGTGAGAAGTTCGCAATTTGACCCCAGTCATAGGTGCGTGGGTCTTTGAGAGCGCGCACTTCTTGTTGGATACGGACAACGCCGCCCATTTTAGCATGTGCAGCTGCCTGCGCAGGAGCGGCCATTCCCAACATGCCATAGGCAGTTGCGGCGGTCGCGCCAAATGCGCTTGCGAGTGCAAGGAATTCGCGGCGAGATACAGCATCGGAGCCGACATTCTTCGCCGATTCAATGATTTCCTTTGGAAGCGGGTTTCCGTTTCGCGTCAGAAATTTCATGGTAGTCCTCTCTGTTTGGTGTTGAGGGGATTTTCCCCTCACTTGTACAGCTTTTGCTGCGTTATTATGGTGAAACTAGTAGCAACATCACCAATCTATTTGGGACAAAGCAAAAACATTTCAATAGGCGTTTTAGCTATACTGTCCCCTGATACTTGATTCTTCGCGGCTGTTTTTGTCAACGACAGACGTTGAATTTGCCTTAATGCCGCAGTCGGTTTTGCAGTCGTCGCGCGCGCATTCCCATCGTCTACTTGCACATTAGAATACCCGAGGTGTGGTCCACGTCCATGGTTTTCTTGATTTAATTTGGCGGATCGCGGGAATTTTACTGTGTCTGGGTGGGTATAAGCGTCGATTCCACGAGTCTGAACATTTCCCGGAAACACCGGGGGGCTGCTCAAACTTGGCGAGAATTCGTTAAGTCTATCTTTGCACAAAACCATATCGAAGTGTAGTCGCAGTACCCACCCTTCGCTCTGGTCCGATACCGACGCCTGCGTGCACTTAATCGACAGATCAGACATCTTGTCCCAGACCACAGGTCGTAATTCGCCCCTTCCGCGTAGAATTGCAGGCAAAGGTTGTGCCCCCACCCTATGTTTGGCCGTTGATTCTGCCCCGTGCAGCCAGAGCATCCGCGCATGATGCGGCCCGCCCTATCATTGATTGACCGCATCAAAATTCCGCAAGGATAGTGTGCACAGCGCTACGGGCATGATAGCAAGTAACAAGACTGTATGGGGACGGCTTAGGTATGCGCATATTATGTATCACTTCCATGCGTGACGAAGGTCCATATCTGCTTGAATGGATCGCGCACCATCTCGGCGCGGGTATCACCGACTTTCTGATCTATTCTAATGATTGCGACGATCAAACCGCCCATATGCTTAACCTGTTACAAGACGCTGGCATCATAACCCATGTGCCGCAGATCCCGACCAAAGGGAAAAGCATCCAGTGGCAGGCCCTACAGGCCGCGTGGAAACACCCGCTTAGAAAGGCCGCGGACTGGGTTCTTGTTTCGGATGTTGATGAGTTTCTAAACATTCATCACCCCGGACATTCGGTGCGGGATCTACTGTCGGCCACGCCTTCTGACATTGATGGCATTGTGCTGTTATGGCGATTGTTTGGTCATAACGGCGTTTCGGATATAGTTGACGCCCCCGTCACCACACAATTTACCCATAGTATTCAAGGTGATACAAGCTTTCCAATCGCAGCAAGCCTGTTTAAGACCTTGTTCCGCGCACGTGGCCCGTTCAACCAATTGGGTGTCCATCGCCCCAGACAAAAACCCGCTGACAAGGCCCCCTCTCCGGTGTTTGTTGATGGCTCTGGCCAGCGTTTACCGCAGGCCTTTGCAGATAATCAAAAACGTCTGTCGCTATATGGCCTGTCGCAGGGGAGAGCCTTGGCCGAAATCAACCATTATTCCATCCGCTCAGCCGCCGCATTTCTCATTAAACGTGCGCGCGGCCTGCCCAATCGCGCGCACAAGCCTGTTGATCTAAGCTATTGGTCTGAAAGGAATTTCAACACTGAACCCAATGACAGCATCGCGCCAATGCGTGCCGCAACCGAGCAGCAACTGGCGCGGCTCTGGGAAATTCCGGGGCTAGCAGATCTGCATGCCAGCTCGGTTATTCAGCACCAAAAGCGGTTCAACGCTTTGGTCAAATCGCCAGAAGAACAGATGCTTTTCAGCCGGATTTTGGTCGCTGGCGGCAGCGTTGTGCCAGATCAAGCGCTCCAGCAACGGTTGATCAGCATGTATCAGGCGGCAAATTCCAGCTAAGGTAATTCACAATTGGCCCCCGACGAGGTTTCGCCGCGAAACCTTGTTCTTACCAGCACTTGCCAACATTTGGGTTTCGTCGCGAAACCTCGCCCTCACCAGCGCCTTGGTTTCGTCGCGAAACCTGATCACACGCAGGGCCTTGGGGGTCTATCGGCTGGGTCCCCATAATGACCGACACCTATTTATCGCCGCTTAAGAGTGTCCCCAAAAGAGATTGTCGGAAATAGCTCAAAGCGTTCATCAATATCTTCGCCCGCCACACGCGAAGCAATCACCCGCGCGGCCTGTTGGCCGATCTCTTTGCGACATGAATCCATCGTGCACAATCGTCTGGGTAGCCCTTGCAGCAGTTCAACATCATTGAACCCCGCAAGCCCGATCTGCCCCGGCACATCGTAGCCGTGATCCAGCAGATAAAGTAACCCGCCCGCACCAATCATATCGTTTGAATAGTATAGGAAATCCAATTCAGGCGAGCGTTTCAAAATCGTCTCGGTCATTTCACGCCCTTTTGCGAGAGCGGAACCGCCGGAGTAAAACTCCTGATCCATCACCTCAACACCCCCCTTTGCCAGCGCCTCGGTAAAGCCCTCAAACCGCTTGCGTGCGCGGTGATCCAGCGGCATCTTGGTGCCCAGGAATCCGATGTTCTGATATCCCGCCTTGAGAATGGCCTTGGCCATCTCGCGGCCCGCCCGGCGATGCGAAATTCCAACCATCGTGTCGACTGGTTTGCCGTCCACATCCATGATCTCAACCACAGGAATACCCGCAGCCCGCATCATCGCCTTCGCCGCCTCGGTATGCTCAAGCCCGGCGATGATCACACCAGACGGGCGCCACGACAGCATCTCGTAGAGAACTTTTTCTTCTTTTTCGGGCAGGTAATCTGTCACCCCAACCACGGGCTGCAACTCTGTATCCTCAAGAATTTGGCTGATGCCGCTGAGAACCTCAGGGAATACCATGTTGGAAAGCGACGGAATGATCACCGCCACAAGGTTCACCCTTTGGCTCGCCAAAGCACCCGCAATTTTGTTGGGCACATAGCCAAGTTCCTTGGCCGCCGTCAAAACCCGTCGGCGCGTGGCATCCGAAACATCCCCCCGATTACGTAGAACACGGCTGACTGTCATTTCCGAAACACCCGATGCTTCGGATACATCACGCAGGGTCAAAGAACGCTTTTGATCTGATGTCACTTGAGACTTCCCGTGTTGCGGCTGGACATGCTCTGCTTGGTGCGACTGCAAAGCTGGAGCATGAAAACCCATATCGCCTAAATATTTTCCGCAAATCACTGCGGTTTCAAAGACCGCTGTAACACAGCGCCTGCAAAAATGTTATCGCGAACATCATCCCCTATTCAAGTTCCCTGATTACTAATTTTCAATTTCCAGAAATTTTCCTACTAGCCCCATGACAATCGAGTTTCAAAAGTCTAAAGACCAATGAACGGCTCCGTGGCTCAACTGGATAGAGCAGCCCCCTCCTAAGGGGCAGGTTA
>CAXIAD010000040.1:0-26922 GCA_964021645.1 uncultured Cognatishimia sp.
CTCAACCGCAAGCGCTGGTGCCACATCCGCAAGGATCATGCCAGACCGCGCCGTTCCCGTCGGCCCTTGTGGGTGCAGCAACATTGTCGGCGCAGGACCGCGGCCCAATGATTGCAACGCGCCAAGCAAACGAGCGATCTGCCCCTCTTGTGACGCCAATTCCCGGCTTAACTGCGCCTCACGGTAGGATGCACGCCGCAACCCATCCCGCATCGCCCTCAGACCCGCCTCATAGGCTTGCACCGTTTCGGTCAACGCGCCAACCCGGTCCCGTGATTTCTTGGCATTCTGCAACGATACGGCCGCGTCTTCCAACTGCTCCGCCGCCACACGTGCCGCCAGCGCAGGCGTTTCTTGTGCCTGCAACAATCCCGCCCCCAAAAGCAACGGTATCATCAACAAACGCAGCAAACCGCAGTTCACGTGATCAGGTTCCTTCCGGTCATTTCTTCTGGCTGCTCCAGCCCCATCAACCCCAGCAATGTCGGCGCAACATCCGCCAACCGTCCGGCACTAATCCGCGCGCCCTCAGGGCCATTTACCAACACAATCGGCACCAGATTTGTGGTATGAGAGGTATGCGGCCCACCTGTGTTCGGATCAACCATTGTCTCGCAATTGCCGTGATCAGCAACCACAACCATGACACCACCCGCCGCATGCAATGCGCCCTGCACCTGACCCAATCCGTGATCCACTGCCTCACAAGCGCGCATCGCGGCCTGCAAATCACCCGTATGGCCGACCATGTCAGGATTGGCGTAATTCGTCACGATCAGATCATAACCTTCTTCAATGGCGGCAACGAACTGCTCCGTCACCTCAGCCGAGGACATCTCGGGCTGCATATCATATGTCGCCACTTTCGGCGATAATGGCATGAACCGATCTTCCCCAGCCGCAGGTTCCTCATCGCCCCCATTCAGGAAAAACGTCACATGCGGGTATTTTTCGGTCTCTGCCAATCGAAACTGCCGCAACCCGTGCTTTGCCACCCATTCGCCCAAGGTGTTGGCAATATCCTGCTTGGGGTAGGCCGTCGTCATATAACCCGTGTGGGCGACCGAATAATCAACCATCCCTAAAAATGCCGCCAACTTCGGTCGCGCGCCCACGTCAAATTCGGCGAAATCAGGCTGGCCAATCGCTGCCAAAATTTCACGCGCGCGGTCTGCGCGAAAATTCAGGCTAAATATCCCGTCACCATCTTGCACACCAGCATATCCGTCCAGAACAGTCGCTGTGATAAACTCATCTGACTCAGACCTGTTATAGGCCGAGGTAATCGCCGAATGCGCATTGCCCGCTGTGATGCCCTTGCCATGCACAATCGCGTTAAATGCCTCACCGACACGTTCCCACCGATTGTCACGGTCCATCGCAAAATACCGCCCCGTCAGCGTACCAATTTTGGCACTTGCAGGCAGTGATTTGGTCAGCTCATTCAAATAGCCAAAGGCCGATTTCGGCGCAACATCGCGCCCATCCGTGATCGCATGCAACACCACAGGCACGCCCGCATCAGCTATGAAATTCGCCGTGCTCAGGATGTGGTTGATATGCCCATGCACCCCCCCATCCGAGATCATGCCAATCAGATGCGCCGTACCGCCACTTTGCAGCAATCGATCCACGAAATCCAACAGCTCCGCGTTCTCAAAATACGAACCATCCTCGATTGCCAGATCAATCTGGCCAAGGTCCATCGCCACCACGCGCCCGGCCCCAATATTGGTATGTCCCACCTCGGAATTCCCCATCTGCCCGCGCGGCAATCCCACATCCGGGCCATGGGTGATCAGCGTGGCATTTGGGCAGCCCGCAATCATCGCGTCAAATACAGGTGTTTCTGCTAATGCGGGCGCATTCGCCTCGGTTTCTTCGCGCAGACCCCAGCCATCAAGAATACACAAAACTACAGGCTTATGAGACGACATTCACATGGCTCCGGCAATGAGCGTTCCAATGTTAGGCTGCGGCGCAACTTGCTATCAAAACGCATTAGGTTGCTGCCTTCTACCGCGCAAGGTGCCCGGTTTGAACCGCTTTCTGCCCTCCCCACGGCGCAGATCAGGATGTTAGCGCAATAATTCGCCTCATCGCCGCCCTTCGCGCAACCAACCGCCTAAAATCAATCCCGCACTTAGGATCAACGCCAGCCATGGGGGCAACAATGGCACCCGTCGCACGTCCAAGGTTTCAAAGGCATTACGCGGCGTTAAACCGATCCAACCGCGCCCCGCGGCAGGCCGTCCCGCGCGCACATTTCGCAGGGCTGGCACCCCATCAATCAGCGCCAGTGCACCGCCCCGCATCGGCGTAATCGCGGGTGCCAGAATCTCCGCCGTTGCCAATGTTTTCTCAAATTCCTTTGGCGCGGCAGGGCCAAGGCCGATGACCGCCAATTGATCGCCATTTTCCAAACGATACAGACCCAGCTCGTCGCCCCTGAATTCAGCCTCAAACCGTCCGGCGGAAACCTCTTTCATATCCATCTCGACCTGCGCACCAGATGGTGTGGTGATCACCAGCGGGCCGATGCTGTCGTCCAAACTACGCCGCATTATGGTCATGCGCTGCCCCTTGGCCTGCGCCCACAGCGCCTCTTCTTCCAGCTCGGGTTCCCCCATCATCCAATGGGCCAAACGACGCAGCAATTCCAACTGTGGCCCGCCCCCTTCAAATCCGCGATCCCATAGCCACGCATGATCCGACGCAAGCAACGCCACGCGCCCTTTCTCTACCCGGTCCAATATCAACAGCGGGCTGCCATCAACCCCCCTCATCAAAATATCCCCGCGCTCTGGGAGCACCTCAATCTGGCGCATCCAGCGGCCCCAATCACCCTGATCCGGCAGGTCCGCCGTGACCGGATGGCGCGCACCCAAATCGCTGACTTTCGGCACATAGCCTTCCTCAAATATCCGCGCGGTTGGCCCCGCTGGCAGTATTTCCGCAAGAGGCGAGCGGTAGATACTATCGACAGTGGCAAAATCCGGCCCCGCCGCGATCAAAACAGCCCCGCCATTGCGCACGTATTTCACCACATTAGCCAGATAGAGCGAGGGCAAAATCCCCCGGCGTTTGTAGCGGTCAAAGATGATCAGATCAAAATCCTCGATCTTTTCCAAAAACAGTTCGCGCGTCGGAAAGGCGATCAGCGACAATTCCTCCACTGGCACACCGTCCTGTTTTTCGGGTGGCCGCAGAATGGTGAAATGCACCAGATCAACCGAGGCATCAGATTTAAGCAGATTGCGCCACGTGCGTCCGCCCACATGCGGCGATCCCGACACCAACAGCACCCGCAACCGATCCCGCACTCCATTGATCTGCACCAAGGCGCTGTTGTTGCGATCGGTCAGCTCTCCTCTGGCTGTTGGCACGGTAAAACGGATCACATTGCGCCCGCCATGCTCCAGCACCAGCGGTACTTTGACCGGCGCATCCACCGGCACGCGATATTCCTGCGCCAGCCCCCCATCGACCGAAATCAATAGCGCCACCTTGTTCATCCCATCAGGCACAGCACCCATGGCTTCAACCTGTAGCGTCAGGATGATTTCCTCATCCAGAATGGCAAAGGCAGGGGCGTTTTTCACACTTAGCCGCAGATCCCAATCCGCAGGCCGGCCCGTGTGCAATAGATGCAAGGGCGCGGGCAGGATCGGCATCTGTTCCATATCGTGCACCCGCCCATCGCTTAGCGCAATAATGCCCGCAATGCGCGCCCGTGGCTCCTGCGCCATCGCATCCGACAGCGCGCCCATTAATTCGGTTCCGGCATCGCCTTCGCCATCCCCCACAACAATGCGCCGCACCTCGGTATTCGCGCGCGCTTGCAGGCGATCAAACAATTCATCAGCCGCCCGTGTCGTGACCTCTGCACGGTCCACCAGCTTCTGACTCGCGCTTTCATCGACCAGCATCAGCACGATATCACTTAGCGCGACACGGTTTTCACTGTGCAGCACCGGACCCATCAACGCCCCCATGATCAGCAAAGCCGCCAGCGCCCGAAACGCCCACCCAGCCAAGCCGCGCCAAATCGCCAGCACCAACAACACCGTCATCAAAATGCCCAGCGCGGCAATGCCCCACAGCGGCAACAACGGCTGAAAATCAATCGTTCCGTTCATCATGCCGCTCATTGGCCCAACCTGTCTAACAAGGCAGGCACATGCACCTGATCCGACTTATAATTCCCCGTCAGCACATGCATCACCAGGTTCACGCCAAAGCGGAAGGCAAGCTCGCGTTGCCGATCTCCGCCATAGCCACGCCCGACAGGATACAGCGGATCGCCCCCCGTCCCAATGGCCCATGCTGCGGCCCAATCATTGCCGCCAATCACCACTGGTGTGACCCCATCATTCAGGTTGCGAAACGGCATGCCTTCTACCTGTTCCGCATCCGGCGGTGCCGCCTCAACCCAAACATCGCGGCTGTCATAACGCCCCGGAAAATCCTGCAACAAATAATACGTGCGGGTCAGCACATGATCATCCGGCAATACCTCTAGCGGCGGAATGTCTAACCGGGCCGCTAACCGCTGCAATTTTCGCCCATTTGGGCTGCCACTGCCAAATCCCGCAACATCGGAATCGCGCGTATCAAACAGGATCATCCCGCCAGACTGCAAATACCCATTCAACCGGGCATAGGCGTCATCACTGGGTTGGGGCTGATCAGGTGTCACCGGCCAGTATATCAGCGGATAAAACGACAGCTCATCAACCTCCAAATCGACCCCAACTGGCGGATTAGGCTCTACTGAGGTGCGAAAATACAGCGTATCTGACAAGCCCCGCAACCCCGCTTCCGCCATGGAATCCACCCGCTGGTTTCCGGTGATCACATGCGCCAGAACCACCTCTTGCGCGGCCTCCAATGCGCGCAGTTCTTCCTGCGCGTCGCCCACCTGTGGCACGCACATCAGCGCCACCAACACAGGGGCAACACGCGTGCCCCACAACCTGCCAGAAACCATCAACGACGCCACCACATCCACCGCCAACAGGATCAGCGACAGCGCCAAAAACGCGCCGCTCAAATCCAACGTGCGCGCATTTTGCCCACCTTCAACAACCACCCTTTCGGGCCATGCAAACGGGGTTAGCACCCTATCCGCATCCATCACATTCGCCGCCAAATACCGCCCTTCTGAACGGTACAGCCCCGGCATCACATCCGGGCCAAACTCCGCAGCACTCAAAACCTCTCCGGCAACACCCGACAGGGCCTGCCCGTCCTGCACACGCCCCAATCCGTCCAATATCTGCAAAGGCTGCCAAACAGTGCCCTCAAACGCGGCCGCGTCTAACTGATCCACCGCCCGCAGCACCGCCAACCGTTCTAGCATCTGCACAAACAATCCCGACAAGGGCAGCCCCGACCATTCCGCATTTGCCGTGACATGAAACAGCACCACCTGCCCTTGGCCCATCCGCTTGCGTGTCACCAATGGCGTGCCATCTGACAACTCGGCGATCACCCGATCCGCCAGCGTGGGATCGGGCTGCGCCACAACCTGCGACCGCACACGGATATCATCAGGAATCACCAACCCATGAAACGGGCTGCCCTCGGAAAACGGCGCAAGCGCCTTTGGCTCGCCCCAACTTAGCGCGCCACCGACACTGCGCCCGCCAACCCGCAATCGCACAGGCATCAACGGATGCTCATCCCGGCGACTGATATCGCTTGCGGCCAATCGCGGCCCTGCAAATCGCAGCAGTAAACCGCCTTCTTCAACCCACTCGACCAACGCCGCCTCTTGTGCGCCTGTCAACACGGCCACATCCGCCAATACAATTACATCCGGGTTCGCAGGCAACATATCCCCCAACGCCCCCTCGATTACATCGGCAGAGGGTTGCAGCGCTTGGCGCAAATAGTGCAACGGCGAGAGCAATTCCAACCCCTCGCGATCCGCCCGCGACGTGATCAACGCAACCTCACGGCGGCGCAATGCATCCCCCGACAATACCGTGCTCGCAGCCGAACTATGACGTTGCACCGAAAACCGCGTGATCCGCGCGCGCAACTCCGCTGGCAACGCAAGCCCAACTTCCCCCGTCGCCTCCCCTTGCGCAAACGCCACATTAACACTTGCCAATACCCGGTCATTACCTGCGGGATCTTTGCCATGTGCCAACAGGGTTTCTGTGCGCGCCATTTGGGTCTGACTGCGCTGAACCCGCAGCGTTATCGCCCCATCCGCAAATTCCGGTGCCGCAAGGGCTGTCACCCCGACCCCAGTTTCAAACACCCGCACCGATCCTGCCTTCTCAAACGCGTTCAACAACCCCGCGCGCGCCTCATAGGCCAATCCATCCGACATCCAAAGCGTCTCAAACGTGGCACCGTCTATGGCTGAAATGACCGCCGCTAGATCCTTTTGGCGCGGTTGCCACGGCATTGGCGCAAAGGCAGGAATGCGTGATTTCCACGCCGCCGCTGGCTGAAATTGCAGCGTTTCAGGCGTTGTCAGGCGCAGCATCGCCACTTCACGGCCATCGCGGGTGAAATCATCCAACAACCCGCCCAATATCTTTTGCTGCAAAACCCAACTGTCGCCCGCAGCCCAACCCCCATCCAACACGATCAGCGCGGGACCGTCCTTTGCAACACGGTCTTTGGGTGCCAACAACGGCCCCGCCAACCCGATGATCAACGCCGCCAGCGCCAACATCCGCAACACCAGCAACCACCACGGCGTACGATCGCTCACCGTATCCTCATCATCCAACCCCAGCAGTAATATCACCCCGGGAAAGCGCCGCTTGATCGGCGCAGGCGGCACCGCCCGCAAAATCAGCCATAACAACGGCAGCGCAAACAGCCCCACCAACAACCAACCATTGGCGAATCCTAGAGATAGCCCCGCGATCATCTGCTCTGCTCCAATGCGCGGTACAACCACAACAGCGCGCTTTGCGCTGATTGTCCCGTGGTATGACTGTGAAATTGCCACCCCGTGCGGCGGCACAGCTGATCCAACGCGTCACGCCTCTCTGCCAATCGGGTCATGTATCTGTCGCGCAAATCCCCGGCCTTGCGGGTTTCATGGCTTAACCCGCCACCGATGCTTTGAAACACCGTGCGCCCCTGAAAGGGAAAGCTTTCCTCAGACGGATCCAAAACCTGCAACAACACGCCGCGCACCCCCCGATCTGCCGCCTTGGTCAGCGCCCCCCAAATGCCGTCGATGTCGCCCAGAAAATCCGACACAAACACCGCGCGGGCATGGGGCAGCATTGCGCGCGCATCTGGTGCTGCATATTCCCCCTCAGCAGCCGATGCATCCTCGTTCAAAAACGCCTCAGTCAATCGCGCTATCTGCGCTTCACCACGCCGGGGCGGCAACCGATTGCCCGTCAACCCGACACGCTCCCCCGCCCGTACCAGCAGGATCGACACCGCAAGCGCCAACACTCGTGCGCGCATCATCTTGCTTGGCAACGCCTCATCCGAGGCAAACTGCATCGACGCCCCCTGATCCAGCCATAACATCACCGATTGCGCCACCTGCCATTCGCGTTCCCGCACATATTGCGCATCACTCCTTGCAGAGCGCCGCCAATCAATCATCCGGTAGGAATCCCCCGTCTGCACAGGGCGGTATTGCCAAAAATCATCACCCATTCCGGCGCGCCGCCGCCCATGATCGCCCAACAAAACCGTGCCCGCCATTTGCTCCGCCTGCGCCAATAACGGCGGCAAGCGCGCAGCCTCTGCCTCGGCCCTTGATCTTAACTTTGATGTATGGCGAGACGGCGCGTTCGTCATCAGGCAGCGGCCTCAACCCGGCCCAACCGCTCAACTGTTTGCGCGATCAACCGTTCCAAACTATCGCCCCGCGCACGTGCTGCAAAATTCAACGCCATCCGGTGCACCAAAACCGGCTGCGCCATGTCCAGCACATCCTCTGCCGAGGGCGCAAATCGCCCATCCAACAAGGCCCGCGCCCGCACCGTCATTGTCAACGCCTGCGCAGCCCGCGGCCCTGGCCCCCATGCAACCATGTCTCGCAGATCATCCGAGGCGCTCTCATCATCCGGGCGGCACGCGCGCACCAGATCTAGGATCATCTCCAGCACCGATTCCCCGACAGGCATACGCCGCAGCAACCTCTGCGCCGCAATCAGCTCCTCAGCCGTAAACACCGCATGCGCCTCTTCCTCGACAACACCCGTCGTCGCCAGCAAAATTTCACGCTCTGTGTCGCGATCAGGATAGGGCACATCAATCTGCACCAAAAACCGATCCAACTGCGCCTCAGGCAAGGGATAGGTGCCCTCCTGCTCAATCGGGTTCTGCGTTGCCAAAACATGAAACGGCGCATCCAACGCACGATCTTCACCCGCCACCGTGACCTGCCGTTCCTGCATCGCCTGCAACAGCGCCGATTGCGTGCGCGGGCTGGCGCGATTGATCTCATCCGCCATCAATAACTGGCAAAACACCGGCCCCTGAATGAATTTAAAACTGCGCGATCCATCCGCCGCCGCCTCTAACACCTCAGATCCCAAAATATCCGCAGGCATCAAATCAGGCGTGAATTGCACCCGGTTGCCGTGCAACCCCATCACCGTCGACAATGTCTCAACCAACCGCGTCTTGCCCAATCCCGGCAGCCCGATCAGCAATCCATGCCCGCCGCACAATAATGCCGACAACGTCAGATCAACCACCCGCTCCTGTCCGATAAACCGTTTGGTGATCGCCGCCTTGGCCTGACCCAGCTTTTCGCCCAGCGCTTCGATTTCTTCCACCAAATCGCTTGTATCGGCCATGACAAATCTCCACTTTCCACTATAAGATTAGATGAGACACTAACGCCCTGTGCGGAAATGGCAAAAACAATGAGTGAACAAAATTCCGTGAGCCCGTCAGCAGATGGCATTGCCGCGGCCGCGCGTGCCGCCAAAGGCAAGGGCTTGCCGCCTGTGCACCTGTGGAATCCCCCGTTTTGCGGTGATCTGGATATGCGGATTGCGCGCGATGGCACGTGGTTCTATCTCGGCACCCCCATCGGCAGATTTGAGCTGGTCAAACTGTTCTCGTCGATCCTGCGCCGCGATGGGGAGGATTATTTCCTCGTCACCCCAGTTGAGAAGGTCGGGATCACGGTTGAGGATGCGCCATTCGTGGCCGTCGATTTTGAGGTTCAGGGCGAGGGCACCGATCAAATACTGACCTTTGAAACCCATGTTGGCGATCTGGCGATTGCGGGCGCTGATAATCCAATCCGCATCACCCGTGATGCTGAGACCGGTGAGCCATCGCCCTATGTTCTGATCCGCACCAATCTAGAGGCGCTGATTGATCGCAAAAGCTTTTATCGGTTGATTGATCTTGGCGCGCACCATGATCACGCGGGCGAATCTTGGTTTGGCCTGTGGTCAAGCGGACAGTTCTTTCCGGTTATCCCGTCGTCAGAACTGCCCTAATTTTTGTTTATCGTGTCAGGCAACAACCGGTCGCTTGCGCTTTTGCGCAAGCACCACGCCTGCAATCACAATCCCCGCGCCCAATGCGCGTTGAAAATTCCAATCCTCACCCAGCGCCAGCATCAATAGCATCACGTAAAACGGCGCTAGGTTGATGTGGATCGACGCAACCGCGACCCCCAGCCGCCCGACAGAGGCGATCCATAAAACCTGTGACAGCGCCAATCCCGCAAGGCCGTAAATCGCCAACAAACCCCATTGCGTGGCATCCATGTTGTGGGTCGGCAGGGTCGCGCCGCCAAAAAACTGGCTGCCCAGTAACAGTGTCGCCGTGACTCCAAAACATCCCGCCAGCGTCACCGCTGTCCGTCCCAATGGTGTCAAATCCGGCAAATCCCGCACTGAAAAATGACTGCCCATCGCAAATAATGTCACCGCAACAACAACCGTCATTGCGCCTAGGCCAAGCGCGCCAACGCTGCCGCCGCCCGTCGCAACAATCCCGCCAATCACCGACAGGCCCAGCCCCGCAACAAACGTGATTCGCAACCGGCGCGTGCCCTCGATCAGCTCGATTACCGCGCCTGCAATGGGCATCATCGCTGCCAAGATGGCCACTGTCACCGCATCCGTCAGGCTTTGCGCCACCAGCAACAAATAGGCCCCCAACCCAAAGGTCAGCCCGCCCATCAATGTGCCATATCCCCAGCGCGCCGAAATCAGGGCGCGCGGCCCCTCAATCATCGCCCAAAGCGGCACAAGCACCACCGTCACCAGCGCAAAACGCGCCACGATCAACGCCAGCGGCTCCCAATCTTGCAACAAAATTTCCGCCGCCGGAAAGGCCATGGCCCAGGTCAAAACCGCGCCCACACCCAAAATATTACCGGACATAACCTGAGACCGCGCTGCCGCAGCAGCCCGAACAGGGTCTGGAGCAAATGCCATTCCCTCATCCTTCACAATATACGAATCATTGCGCGAAAATATCGCGCTTGGGCCTAGCCTCCGCTAAACGCCTCGCAACTTCTTGCAGTTTTTCGACAGGATGTCGGTTTCAGGCCATCTTGATAAAACACCCTATGCGGGCATCACCTCCGCACCGCCCGGTGCGATCCTTAATGCGCCACGGCCCAGTTCGCGCCTTGCCCCGCATCCACAATCAACGGCACATCCAGTTTAACCGCCGGATCGGCCGCCCCTTGCATGACCGCACGTGCCACGGCAATCGTTTCCTCAACCGCGTCGTTTTCCACCTCAAAGATCAGTTCATCATGCACCTGCAACAGCATCTTGGCAGGCAGATCTTTAATCGCTTCGGGCATGCGCACCATGGCGCGACGAATGATATCCGCAGCCGTGCCCTGGATCGGCGCATTGATCGCCGCACGTTGCGCAAATCCGGCATGCGGCCCCTTGGCATTGATCTGCGGCATGTTGATTTTGCGCCCAAACAGCGTCTGCACATACAGGTTCTCTTTGGCGAAAGCTTTGGTCTCATCCATATAGGTGCGAATACCGGGGAACCGCTCAAAATAGCGGTTGATGAAATCCTGTGCCTCACCGCGCGGAATACGCAAATTGCGCGCCAAACCAAATCCCGAAATCCCGTAAATCACACCAAAGTTGATCGCCTTCGCCTGCCGCCTAATCTCTGGCGTCATCTCATCCAACGGCACACCAAACATCTCGCTTGCGGTCATGGCGTGAATGTCATGCCCATCCTTAAACGCTTGTTTTAGCGCATCAATCTTGGCGATATGCGCCAGAATCCGCAGCTCAATCTGACTGTAATCCAAACTGATCAACGTGCGCCCCGGCTCCGCAATAAACGCCTCGCGAATACGCCGCCCCTCTTCCGATCGCACAGGAATATTCTGCAAATTCGGATCAGACGACGCCATGCGCCCCGTATTGGCCCCGGTCTGCAAATACGACGTATGCACCCGCCCTGTGTCGCGGTCGATATGGTCCTGCAATGCATCCGTATAGGTCGATTTCAGCTTGCTTAACTGACGCCAATCCAACACGCGCCCCGGCATATCATGCTCTGTCGCCAGATCCTCCAGCACATCCGCCCCGGTGGCATAGGCCCCGGTTTTACCCTTTTTACCGCCCGGCAATCCCATCTCATCAAACAGGATTTCGCCCAGCTGTTTCGGGCTGCCCACGTTAAACGGCCGACCGGCCAGCGCATGAATATCCGCCTCAAGCGAGGCCATCTTTTGCGCAAACGCATTGGACATCCGGCTAAGCGTATCGCGATCCACCTTAACGCCATGCATCTCCATCTGCGCCAAGATCGGCACCAGCGGACGCTCCAGCGTTTCATAAACATTGGTAACCTGCCGTTGATGCAACATCGGCTTAAACAATTTCCACAATCTTAGCGTGATATCCGCATCCTCAGCAGCATATTTCACCGCGTCATCCACCGGCACCTTATCAAAGGTGATCGCGGCTTTTCCACGTCCCAGCAGCGATTTAATCGGGATTGGCACGTGGTTCAGATACCGCTCTGACAACACATCCATGCCGTGATTATGCTCGCCCGCGAACATCGCATAGGACATCAGCATCGTGTCATCCAACGGCGCAACATTCACCCCGTAACGCGTGAACATCTTGCAATCATATTTGGCGTTTTGAAAGATTTTCAGAACACTCTCATCTTCCAACATCGGCTTTAGAATATCCAAGGCCTCTTGCAGACCCATCTGCCCCTCTGCCAGCTCATCACTGCCAAACAGATCATCACTATCGCCCTTTTTGTGAATCAGCGGAATATAACAGGCCTCGCCTGCCTCAACACACAGCGAAACACCGACCAAATCGGCCTGCATTTCGTTCAGCCCCGTGGTTTCTGTATCCACCGCGATCCACCCGGTTTGATAGGCTTTGGTGATCCACGCCTGCAATCCTGCGGCGTCTTTTACGTGCTCATAGGCCTCCACATCAAACGCTACATCCGCAGGCGCGCCCGCCTCTGCCTCAGCAACCGCAGGCTCCACAATCACCGGGGCTGCAACGCCCAATTGATCCGAAACACGTTTGGTCAGCGTGCGAAATTCCATCTCAGCCAAGAACCCAAGCAAGACCTCAGGATCAGGTTCGCGCACCTCTAGATCTTCAATAGTGAAATCCAGCGTCATCTCGCAATCCAGCTGCACCAAACTGCGCGACAATTCGATCTGCGCGCGTGCATCAATCAAGGTCTGGCGGCGCTTGGGTTGCTTGATCTCGCCTGCGCGGTCCAGCAGACTATCCAGATCCCCATATTCATTGATCAACAGGGCCGCCGTTTTGATCCCGATCCCCGGCGCACCGGGCACGTTATCCACGCTATCACCCGCCAGCGCCTGCACATCGACTACCCGCTCAGGACCAACGCCGAATTTTTCGATCACGCCATCGCGGTCAATGCGTTTGTTTTTCATCGCATCCAACATTTCAACGCCGCCGCCAACAAGCTGCATCAAATCCTTATCCGAACTGATGATCGTGCAACGTCCGCCAGCATCACGTGCCTGACAGGCAAGGGTGGCGATGATGTCATCCGCCTCAAAGCCTTCGACCTCTTTGCAGGCGATGTTAAAGGCACGAGTCGCATCACGGGTCAGCGGAAATTGCGGGCGCAGATCCTCGGGCGTTGGCGGGCGGTTAGCCTTGTATAGATCATACATATCATTACGAAATGTCTTGCCCGCGTGATCAAATATCACCGCCACATGGGTCGGCGCATCGGGTCCGGTGTTGCCCTCAACATAACGGTGCACCATGTTGCAGAAACCAGCGACAGCGCCAATCGGCAGCCCATCGGATTTGCGCGTCAGCGGCGGCAGCGCATGATAGGCGCGAAAGATAAAGGCCGATCCGTCGATCAGATGCAAATGGCAGCCTTTGCCAAACCCGGTTTCCATAATGCGCGCTCCATCTATGTTCACTGCATTTGTGCCACGCGGGGCGAGGCGGTGCCAGTGCCGAAATGGGTTTAGGGGTGGAAAGGGCAGGATGCCTCCGGCGGGGATATTTTTTCTCAGAAGAAGAGGGCATGTCTTGCCAAGCCTAAGGGCGGCTGATTTACCCATTAATTGAGTGAAGGGGAGACTGATATGGCACATCTTTGGGTCCGCGCAGAGCAGCGTCTGAATGAGGATCGCGTGGGCATTACGCCTGAGGGCGCGGCGGCGTTAGTCGCGGCTGGCATTCGAGTGACGGTTGAGGAAAGCCCCACGCGCGCGATTGGCATTGAGGGCTACCGTTCTGCGGGCTGTGAGATTGCGCCGGCGTTTGGTTGGCCGGACGCCCCGCGTGATGCGGTTGTCTTTGGTCTGAAAGAATTGCCCGAAGATGGCAGCCCTTTACCGCATCGTCACATCATGTTTGGGCATGCCTATAAGGGGCAGCATTCCGGCAAGGCCTTGCTGGCCCGATTCAAGGCAGGCGGTGGCACGCTGTATGATCTGGAATATCTGGTGGATGATAGCGGGCGCCGTGTTGCAGCCTTTGGTTATTGGGCGGGTTATGCGGGGGCGGCTGTTACCCTGAAAACGTGGATGGCACAGCAGCGCGGGCAGGTATGCGCACCTGTCGCGGCCTATGAGAACAAAGACACGTTATTGGCTGATCTGACCGCAGAACTGGCGCATCTTACACTTCCCAACGCCATCGTCATTGGCGCGATGGGACGTGTGGGGGCCGGTGCCGCAGATTTGCTGGAAGCCATGGGCATAAGTGTCACCAAATGGGATATGGCGGAGACTGCCTCAGGCGGGCCATTCCCTGAAATCCTGAACCATGATCTGTTTCTCAACTGCATCTTTGCACGGCCCGGCACGCCCGTCTTTGTGCCAGCATCCGCCAAAACCTCCCCTCGCCAGCTAACTGCGATTGGCGATGTCGCCTGTGATCCTGATAGCGACTACAACCCGGTGCCGGTGTACGACCGCGCCACCACATGGGATGCCCCCGCCCTGCGCGTCCACGACTCCCCACCCCTTGACGTGATGGCGATTGACAATCTGCCCTCAATGTTGCCGCTTGAAAGCTCGCAAGACTATGCGGCACAGCTACTTGGCACGCTCAAGCAACTTGATGATCTCACTGCCCCCGTCTGGACCCGTGCCGCGGCGGATTTTGCAACCCATTCAACCGACCTGTAAGCGAGGAAACGACATGACAATCCATTGGTGTGGCACCGGCCTATCGGCCATCCCCGGCCTGCGTCGCCTGATTGAGAACGGCCATGACGTTGCCGTCTGGAACCGGACCACAGACAAGGCACAAGAGGCCGTCGGCGATATCACCGCCCGCATCCACGCCTTTGACATTGAGACCCTGGGTGCCACCCTAAACGCAGGTGATCTTGTGGTGTCGATGTTGCCCGGCGATTGGCACGTTCCCTTGGCCGAACTTTGCATCAGCAAATCTGCCCATTTCGTCAGCTCGTCATATATCGCCCCCGAAATGCGCGCGCTGAACGACAGCGCCACCGCCGCTGGCATCGCCTGCGTGAACGAGGTCGGCCTGGACCCCGGCATCGACCACCTGATGGCGCACCACCTGATCGCAGATTACCGCGCCTCCGCAGCCTATGACCCCACCTGCGACCTCAGCTTTAAATCCTACTGCGGTGGCATCCCGAAAACCGCCAACCCCTTCCGCTATAAATTCAGCTGGTCCCCCCTTGGCGTGCTCAAGGCGCTGCGCAGCCCCTCAAAATCCATCCGCGATTTCGCCGAATATGACGTCGCGCGCCCGTGGGATGCGATCAGCAGCTACACCGCCCCGCTCACCACACCCGAAAGCTTTGAGGTCTACCCAAACCGCGACTCCCTCCCCTTCATGGCGGACTATCAGTTTGACGAAAACTGGCGCGTAAAAGAGTTCGTGCGCGGCACCCTGCGCCTGAACGGTTGGAAAACCGCATGGGCCGATGTCTTTGCCGAAATCGAAACCCTAACCGGCCCCGAAGGCGACGCGCGCCTCAAAGAAATGTCCGACGGATTCTGGGCCGACAATGCCTATGATGAGGGCGAACCCGACCGCGTTGTGATGTGCGTTGACCTGATGGCCGAACAGAATGGCAAACCGTGCTGGCACAAAACCTATGTCATGGATGCATGGGGCGATGAGGCGGGCACAGCCATGGCGCGGCTCGTTTCCATCCCGCTGTCCCTCGCAGTTGAGGCGACCCTGCGCGGCGATATCGCCCCCGGCGTTTCAGCGGCCCCAAGTGATCCCAAACTTGTCGCCGCATGGCTGGCAGAGGTCGACGCATTGGCGCAACATCTGACCGTTGTGGACAATATCGCCTGAACCACCTGAAACGCGCTTCAAACTTAGGCGGGTAAATCAGACGGCCAAATCAAACGGCGGGAAATTTTCAAAATATTTTCCGCCGTTAACCCCGATTCGCCACACCCGTCGGTGAAATGTACGTTTCAAACCCCGAAATTGGCAGTTCGTACCTTTCGCCAAAAATGAACGCATCGTGCGTTGGGCATCCGGCCTCATCAACACACAACATCCGGCGCCGTGCTGTTGCGAAATTCGGGTTTTGTACGTTCCAAATTCACCGCAATTTGGCGGATTAACGCAACGTACGGGCTGTTCATGCCTAATCACTGCCCGGCTTGATCAATGGCACGATCTTCTCCACCGCCGTATCCACTGCCACAGGTAAATCCGGGGCCAATTCTTCGAAATCAAAGTTGTCCAAACGTCGTGCTCGACGTCCTGCCTTATCCGCCGAGATTTTAATCTCAGACAGGTCTTTTGCTGCCTGACCAAAGTGCCGATCAAGGTTTTCCACCCGCGATCCCAGCCGCTCCACATCGCTAAACAACAGGCCCAGCTCCTTGCGGATTGCGCCCGCCTGTTCCTGCATCCGCGCGTCTTTCAAAATCGCGCGCATCGTGTTCAGCGTGGCCATGCAGGTGGTCGGTGAAACGATCCAAACCCGCGCCGCAAACCCCTCCCGCACCAGCTCTGGAAAATTGGAATGCAGCTCTGCATATACCGCCTCTGAGGGTAGGAACATCAGCGCGCCATCGGCGGTTTCACCCTCAATGATATACTTCTCTGAAATCGCCCTGATATGCGCCTTAATTGACGTGCGCATCATCCGCGTCGCCTCAGCCAATTCAACGGGCGTCTTGGCATTTCTCAGCGCCTCATAGGCCTCCAGCGGGAACTTACTATCCACCACAATCGGTCCCGGAGGGTTGGGTAAATGGATCAGACAATCGGCGCGTTTTCCATTGCTCAATGTCGCCTGCAAGGTAAAGCTATCGCTGGGCAAGGCCTTGGTAACAATGTCATTTAGCTGAATTTCACCAAAGGCACCGCGGGTCTGTTTATTGCTCAAAATGTCTTGCAGGCTTAGCACGTCACCCGACAGTTTGGTGATATTGGCCTGCGCCTTATCAATCGCTGACAGTCGCTCCTGCAATTGTCCCAATGACTGCGCCGTGCGCCTTGAGGAGCCATGCAAATTCTCGCTCATCTGCTGGTTCACATGGGCCATGCGTTGCTCCATTATTTGCAACATATTGGTCTGTGCCACGGCCTGCGCCTCGGCCACATGGGTCAGCCCGCCGGTTAGCTGTTGTTGCCCGTCCGCCAGCATCTGCACCCGCTGTCCCAGCGCGCCTAACTGATGCGCCAACGGCTCCGCCATCTGCGCCGAACGCCCCGCCGCGCGCACCGTCATGATCAGCAAAATGATCATCAATCCGGCAATCGCCAGCGCGCCTATTTCGGCAACACTCAGCGTATAATCTGCAATCGTAATCATGTCCGCCCGAACAGCCGTTCAATGTCGGCAAGTTTAAGTTCTACATAGGTTGGCCGCCCGTGGTTGCACTGCCCTGAATGCGGCGTTGCCTCCATTTCGCGCAGTAGCGCATTCATCTCATCCGCCCGCATACGCCGCCCTGACCGGATCGATCCATGACAGGCCACACGGCTTAGAATCGCCTCAATCCGGGCCTGCACCAACTGGCTTTCGCCCTGATCATCCAACTCATCCAGAATGTCCAAAACCATCCCCCGAGCATCCACCTCACCCAAAATCGCCGGCGTCTCCCGCACCGCAATCGCGCTCCCGCCAAAGGCCTCAATCGTTAGGCCCAACTTGGTCAAATCCTCCGCCACGGCTAAAATACGCGCGCAATCACCATCGGATAATTCCACGATTTCCGGGATCAACAGCGCCTGCGCCGCAACCCCGTTTTCCGCTGTCTGCGCCTTTAGCCGTTCATAGACCAACCGCTCATGTGCGGCGTGTTGGTCCACAATCACCATGCCGTCCGCAGTTTGAGATATGATATAGTTTTCATGCACTTGACCACGCGCAGCGCCCAATGGAAACTGCTCGGGCGCGATCTCATCACCACCGCCCACGGCCTCTTCATAGCCATCAATGCGCTGGTGCCTGCATCTGATAGGCCGCGCCCCGCGCACCCTGTAATGGACGATCCATCTGGTACACACGACCCACGTATTGCTCTGGTGAATGATGCGGCAATTGGCCGGGCCGAAACGCCCCCAAAGTGGCATCCGCCACGGTGGAGGACGCCCGATGCCCCGCCTCTGACAACGCATGCCGCAGGGCCGAAACGATCAATCCGCGCGCTTGACCCGGATCGCGAAACCGTACCTCCGATTTCGCCGGATGCACATTCACATCCACCAGCTGCGGATCACAATCAATGAACAGTGCCGCCGCCGGATGACGATCCCTGCTCAGGAAATCAAAATAGGCTGCCCGCAGCGCCCCAACCAGCAATTTATCCTTAACAGGTCGCCCGTTCACAAACAGATATTGCGCCACAGCTGACCCGCGCGAATAGGTCGGCAAGGCCGCATAGCCAATCAGGCGCAGCCCCTCACGTTCCGCATCAATCCGCAGCGCATTTTCCGCAAATTCCGCCCCCAGAATGCGCGCCAACCGCCCATGCAGCGCATCAAACAAATCACCGCTTTCGGCATCTGCACGGAAACTAACCCGCCCATCACCCCCACCAGACACATCCCGCAGGGTAAAACCGACAAACGGCTCCGCCATCGCCAACCGTTTCACCACATCAGTGATCGCTTGGTTTTCTGCACGGTCTGATCGCATGAATTTCAACCGTGCCGGTGTTGCGTAAAACAGATCGCGCAGCTCAACGATTGTTCCCCCGCCAAGGGCTGCTGGCTTTACCGGCGTAATCTGCCCGCCCGCAACCGAAATCACCGCCGCCTCATGCCCCTTGGCACGCGAGGTGATCGTTAACCGACCCACCGCCCCCAATGATGGCAACGCCTCACCGCGAAATCCAAACGTGTGGATATCAAGCAGATCAGAACCGTCGATTTTGGATGTCGCATGGCGTGACAAGGCCAACGGCAATTGCGCAGGCTCCATGCCGCAACCATCGTCTGTCACGCGGATCAATGTCTTGCCACCATCGGCAATCGCGATCTCAATCCGACGCGCGCCGGCATCAACCGCGTTTTCCACCAGTTCCTTCACCGCCGAGGCAGGACGCTCCACAACTTCACCCGCTGCAATCCGGTTGATTGCACCTTCGTCTAGTTGTCGGATAACGGGGCGATTTTCGCCTATTTTGGGGTCAACATTCAACATACCGCCAAATCTAGCACGCTGAGGCGCGATTCTGCCACTGCAATTCCATACCGAATTTGCCCTATGATTAACGGTGGTCAGGGCAGACAACTCTCGTCATCTGCCCCAACCATTTGCCCCGAATGATCCCAATGGTTTAGGCGCGACCCCAGCCACCGCCACCTGGGGTGGCCATGCCAAACACACCACCCGCTGGCAGCTCGATCTCGTCATTGCCCTGCAAGGCGATCCGCGTACCATCAGGCATTTCCGCCCAGTTGATGCCTACCCCGCCATCGCCGCCACCATCCACGCCAAAGGGCGCGATTTTGCGATGCGAACACAGCGTTGTCACCGTCACAGGCACCAAAAACCGCATACGCCGTGATGATCCCTCACCACCTTGCCACTGCCCTGTGCCACCTGAATCCGTACGAATGCCGAACTCTTCCAACCGCACAGGAAACCGTTTTTCTAGGATTTCAGGGTCTGTCATGCGCGTGTTGGTCATATGGCTTTGCACCGCATCACAGCCATTGAATCCCGGCCCGGCCCCGGTGCCGCCCGCGATGGTTTCATAGTTCTGGAAATCATCATTGCCCCAGATGAAATTATTCATCGTCGCCTGCGAGCAAGCAATCACGCCCAGCGCCCCGTATAGCGCATTACAGGTTGCCTGACTGACCTCGGTATTGCCCGCGATCACCGCCGCCGGATAGACAGGCCGCAACATCGACCCTTCCGGCACAATGATGCGCAGCGGTTTCAAACAACCCTCGTTCAGAGGAATATCTGCGCCAACCATGGTACGGAACACATATAAAACCACCGCGCGGCAAATCGACATTGGCGCGTTGTAATTGCCCTTGTGTTGCGGCGATGTGCCGGTGAAATCAATCACCGCCTCGCGGGCCTCACGATCCACGCTGACCTTTACCTCGATGCGCGCGCCGTGATCCATCTCATAGCTAAACGCGCCGTCTGTCAGGCGATCAATCACGCGCCGCACGCTTTCCTCAGCGTTATCCTGCACATGGCCCATATAGGCCTGCACAACCTGCAACCCATAGGAATCCACCACCTTTAACAATGCTCGACGTCCGGTTTCATTCGCTGCCACCTGCGCCTTTAGGTCAGCCATGTTTTGGGGGATATTGCGGCACGGATACTGACAAGACCCCAGCACCTCCTGCGCCAGCGCCTCTTGCAGCACGCCCGCCTTCACAAGGCGCACATTGTCGATCAGCACGCCCTCTTCATCAATGTGGGTGCTGTCAGGTGGGGCAGATCCCGGCGTGCGCCCGCCGATATCGGCGTGATGCCCACGCGATCCCAGCCAGAACACCACCTCACCACCATGAAACACCGGCGTCACCACGGTTACATCCGGCAAATGCGTACCGCCATTATAGGGGGAGTTCAGCATGAACGCGTCCCCCTCATGGATATCACCCGCATTTTCACGCATCACCGTGCGGATGCTTTCGGACATTGATCCCAGATGCACCGGCACATGCGGCGCGTTGGCCACCAAATCCCCCGCCGTGTCAAAGATCGCACAAGAGAAATCCAACCGCTCTTTGATGTTCACCGACCAGCTGGTGTTGGCCAATGTGGCCCCCATCTGATCCGCGACCGACATGAATAGATTGTTGAATACCTCAAGCAACACTGGATCGGCCTGCGTGCCCGCCGCCAATTTGCGCGCCATCGCGGTTTTACGTTCCAATATCAGATTGCCCAGCGCGTCCAGATGCGCGACCCAGCCCGGCTCTATCATATTGGTGCCTGTGGCCTCGGTGATGATCGCAGGCCCGGTGATTTCGGCGGTCGCACTTAGCCCCTCACGACGATAGAGCGCGATATCCTGCCATGCATCCGCCGTATAGGCACGCACATGTGCCTTGGGGTCGTCATGATGGCCCATTGCCACGGCTGACGGGGCCTCCCCCGTGTCGCCAATCGCCTCAACGCTGATCATGTCAAACAGGATTTCCCGCTCTGGTGAGGCAAAGCCAAAACGCTGCTTATGCACCTCTTCAAACGCCACCCGCATGTCGCTCACTGATGCAAACGGCACATCCAATGCCTGATGCGATCCGTCATACCGCAAGAAGGCCCGCACATCCGAATGCACCTGCTCCGCTCCCTGATCACGTACCTCGGTTTCCGCCTCTGTGCGAATGCCTGCCGCGACCTTGGCCGCCGCCTTTGCCTCAGACAGCGGGCCATCAAACTGCACCTCACGCATGGCACGAATTTCGGCCAAGCCCATGCCATAGGCCGATAAAACCCCCGCATGTGGATGCAAAAACACCCGCGTCATGCCCAGCGCATCCGCCACCAAACACGCATGCTGACCGCCAGCGCCGCCAAAACATTGCAAGGTGTATTGCGTCACATCATGGCCGCGCTGCACGCTGATTTTCTTAATCGCATTGGCCATGTTATCCACGGCAATCCGCAAAAACCCTTCGGCAACCAACTCCGCTGGTTGCACCGTTTGTCCGGTGGCCGCAGCGATCTCTCCCGCAATCGCGTCAAATTTTTCGCGTACCACATCACTGTCCAACGGCTCGTTGCCCTCTGGGCCAAACACATGCGGGAAATGCGCGGGCGTCAACTTGCCCAACATCACGTTGCAATCGGTCACGGTCAGGGGGCCACCCCGGCGATAACACGCAGGTCCCGGATCGGCCCCCGCGCTTTCTGGTCCAACCTGATAACGCCCGTCGCGGAACGTGCAAATTGACCCGCCCCCCGCTGCCACCGTGTGAATATCCATCATCGGCGCGCGCATCCGCACCCCGGCCACCTCTGTCTCAAACGAGCGTTCGAAATCGCCCGCATAGTGGCTTACATCGGTCGAGGTTCCCCCCATATCAAACCCGATCAACCTGTCATATCCGGCCGCAGCGCCGGTTTTCACCATGCCCACAATACCGCCCGCTGGTCCCGATAGGATCGCATCGCGTCCCTGAAACAACCATGCATCCGTCAACCCGCCATTGGATTGCATAAACAACAGCCGCTCACACGCCCGCCCCATATCCAGCGCCGTGGCAACCTGATCGACATAGCGGCGCAAAATCGGCGACAAATAGGCATCAACCACCGTGGTATCGCCTCGCCCCACCAGCTTGGCCAATCGTGATACTTCAGAGCTGACAGAGACCTGCGAAAACCCGATATCGCGCGCAATCTCAGCGGCGCGCGCCTCGTGCTCGGGGTTCAGATAGGCGTGCAAACCAGCAATCGCCACCGCCCGAATACCCCCGTCAAACGCCGCCTGCAAAGCAACCCGCAGCGCCCCATCATCCAGCGGTGTCACCACCTCGCCCGCCGCATCCAGCCGTTCCTGCATCTCGATCACATCTTCATACAGCAGATCGGGGCGCTTGATCTCCAGATCAAACAATCGCGGGCGGGTCTGATAGCCAATTTTCAACAGCTCACGGAACCCTTGGGTAATCACCAGCAAAACCCGCTCGCCCTTACGCTCCAAAAGCGCGTTGGTGGCTACAGTGGTCCCCATCTTGACCGCGCGAATGCTGTTATCTGGCAACCGTCCCCCCGTATCCATCAAATCGTGAATACCCTGAACCGCCGCATCATTGTATCGCTCTGGGTTTTCCGACAGCAATTTGTGGGTCAAAACCGCGCCATCCGGTTTGCGCGCCACGATATCGGTGAATGTACCACCCCGGTCGATCCAGAATTCCCATTGCCCGCTCATTACCTGCCCCCATCGCTGTTCTGTCCAAGGCTTCCCCTTGAGCAGAGCAAATGTCAACGGATCATGACACCCAAAGCGCAACGCACCCCGCTCACCACATTCGTCCCGGCAGGGCCTTATCGACGCAAAACTCCGCATTTCAGTAGTATTTTTGACCTTATGGACAAAAAATAGCACCCCGCACCGCCACGCCGCTTGTCAAACGCTAACAGCCGTGCCAGATTTGCACCTTGATTGCGCGAGAAATAGCACATGCATGCCCCAACATCTGCCAATACGGCCACCGATACAGCCTCAGAAACCCAACACCAGTTGCCCCAAACGATAGAGCCACGAAACCCCGGCACTTCGCTTGATCTGGATTGGGTGCGTGGCGTTCAGGCCAATACATCTGCGATTGAACGCCGCGCCAAAACCATCGCTGGCCGCCGCTCCGTGAAAAAGGATTATCAGGCCGCTTGGCTTCTTAAGGCGATCAGCCTGATCGACCTCACCACCCTATCCGGCGATGATACAGAGGGGCGCGTGCGCCGCCTTTGCGCCAAGGCCCGCCAACCCGTGCGCGCTGATCTGCTGGCAACCCTTGGCATGCCCGACCTGACCACGGGCGCGATCTGCGTCTATCACGATATGGTCGAAACCGCCGTTGATGCGCTGTCTGGCAGCGGCATTCCTGTTGCCGCCGTCTCCACCGGATTTCCAGCGGGCCTCTCGCCCTTTCATCTGCGCATTCAGGAAATCCACGAAAGCGTTCAGGCTGGTGCCCAAGAGATCGACATCGTGATTTCCCGTCGCCACGTACTGCAAGGCAATTGGCAGGCGCTCTATGACGAAATGCGCGCCTTCCGCGAGGCCTGCGGCGATGCCCACGTCAAGGCGATCCTCGCCACCGGCGAACTTGGCACCCTGCGCAACGTCGCCCGCGCCAGCCTGATTTGCATGATGGCGGGTGCTGATTTCATCAAAACCTCCACAGGTAAGGAAAGCGTCAACGCCACCTTGCCCGTCACCCTCACCATGATCCGCGCGATCCGCGACTATTACGACCGCACCGGATATCGCGTCGGCTATAAACCCGCAGGCGGCATATCCAAGGCCAAGGACGCGCTGGTTTACCTCGCCTTGATCAAGGACGAGCTGGGGGATCGCTGGCTGCAACCCGATCTTTTCCGCTTTGGTGCCTCCTCCCTGCTGGGCGACATTGAACGCCAGCTAGAACATCACATCACCGGCGCCTATTCCGCCGGATACCGTCACGGCATGGGTTGATCAGCGGATCAATCACACGCGCAGGCGAAGACGGACAAAAGGAATACAAGCGATGACCGTAAAAGAGATTTTTGACACGATGGCATATGGCCCCGCCCCCGAATCCGCTGCCGAGGCCTTTGCATGGCTGGTGGATCAGGGCGACCGTTTTGGCCATTTCATCGACGGCAGCTTTACCGCGCCCGGCGACGGGTTCACCTCGCAAAACCCCGCCAATGGCGAAACTTTGGCCACCCTCAGCCAAGCCAGCCAAGCCGACGTTGACACCGCCGTCGCCGCCGCCCGCAAAGCGCAGGTGAAATGGGCCAAACTGCCCGGCCATGACCGCGCCAAATACCTCTATGCCATCGCCCGCCTTGTGCAAAAACACAGCCGCCTTTTTGCCGTGCTCGAAACCCTAGACAACGGTAAACCGATCCGCGAAAGCCGCGACATCGACATCCCCCTCGTGCACCGTCATTTCTATTACCACGCTGGCATGGCCCAGCTGATGGATAGCGAATTACCCGACCACGAGGCATTGGGCGTTTGCGGCCAAATCATCCCGTGGAATTTCCCTCTGCTCATGCTCGCATGGAAGGTCGCGCCAGCCATTGCCACCGGCAACACCGTGGTTCTAAAACCCGCCGAATACACCTCTCTGACGGCCCTGCTCTTTGCGGATATCTGCCGCCAAGCGGGCCTACCCAAGGGTGTGGTGAACATCATTACAGGTGACGGCGCGGTGGGCGAAATGATCGTCAACCACGCTGATATCGACAAAATCGCCTTTACAGGCTCTACTTCTGTGGGTCGTAAAATCCGCGAGGCGACAGCTGGCTCCGGTAAATCCCTGACATTGGAACTGGGCGGTAAATCCCCCTATATCGTGTTTGACGATGCCGACATCGACTCAGCGGTCGAGGGGCTGGTTGACGCGATTTGGTTCAATCAGGGGCAGGTCTGCTGCGCAGGTTCCCGTCTCTTGGTCCAAGAAAACATCGCAGAGGCATTTTACACCAAACTACGCGCCCGCATGCAGGGTCTGCGCATCGGCAACCCGCTGGATAAATGCATCGACGTCGGCGCCATTGTCGATCCTGTGCAACTGCAAACCATCACCGACCTCATTACCAGCAATTCTGAGGGCGAGATGTTTCAACCCACCACGCCCCTACCTGCCGAGGGGTGCTTTTACCCGCCCACGCTGATCACTGGACTCTCCACCGCCTCGCATCTGATGCAAGAAGAGATCTTTGGCCCCGTGCTTGTCTCCATGACCTTTCGCACCCCGTCAGAGGCCGTCGCGATCGCCAATAACACCCGCTATGGCCTCGCCGCCTCGCTCTGGACAGAAAACGTCAACCTCGCGCTGGATATCGCGCCAAAACTCGTGGCCGGTGTGGTCTGGGTTAATGCCACCAACCTATTTGATGCCGCCGCCGGATTTGGCGGCGTGCGCGAAAGCGGCTTTGGCCGCGAGGGCGGATGGGAGGGCCTAACCGCCTACACAAAACCCAAATCAAAATCCAAACCACTTGCCAAAATCACAGCCTTTACCGGCGACGCAGGCCCCGTTGATCCCCTTGATCGCACTGCAAAATTATACATCGGCGGCAAACAAGCCCGCCCCGATAGCGGCTATTCGCAAAACATCTACGGTGCCAAGGGCCAGTTGCTGGGCCAAACCCCCATCGCCAACCGCAAGGACATCCGCAACGCGGTTGAGGCAGCGCATGCCGCCGCAGGATGGGCCAAAACCACCGGCCACCTACGCGCGCAAATCCTGTATTATATCGCCGAAAACCTCTCCGCCCGCCGCGATGAATTCGCTGGACGCCTCAACGCACTTACCGGCAAATCATCCGGCGCGCGCAACGGTGCCAAAGAGGTAGAGGCCGCCATCAGTCGCCTGTTCACCTATGCTGCCTGGGCCGATAAATTCGACGGCCAAGCACACAGCGTGCCGATCCGTGGCGTCGCCCTTGCGATGCGCGAACCCGTGGGTGTCATTGCTGCGCTTTGCCCGGATGACGCCCCGCTTCTGGGTCTCGTATCCGTCATGGCCCCGGCAATTGCGATGGGCAACCGCGTGGTTCTGGCCGCAAGCGAACCCTTCCCACTGGCCGCGACAGATTTCTATCAAGTGCTCGAAACCTCCGACCTGCCCGCAGGTGTCGTCAACATCCTGACCGGGCCACATGCCGCCCTCGCAACCCCCATGGCCAGCCACCTGAATATCGATGCCCTCTGGAGCTTTTCTTCAACCGACCTGTCGGCTGAAATCGAACACGCCAGCGCAGGCAATCTGAAACGCACATGGCTAAACAACGCCCGCACCCGCGACTGGTTCGCCGACACCGACGCGCGCAGCTTCCTGAACGCCTCAACCGAGGTGAAAAACATCTGGATTCCCTACGGCGAGTAGCCAGCCGAAAGCAGCCGCTGTCAATTTGGGCTAAACATTTGATGACACACCTGAATGGCAGCACCGCGGACAAAACCGACCTTCGGTGGAGCGAGTGCTATGTCCGGTTACCCGTGGCGCAAGAAGATCGGAATGATCACTTCTTCCTCATCCCAGATATGGCGGTTGAGGATGTTTTCCAAGGCATGGCTGCCTTTGTGCAAATCTGCGAGTTGGTCGCGTGTGATCGCTGGGCCGGTTAACTGGTTCAGAGCCACTTGCGTGTCATCCAGTGCCGCATCCAATACCTTGTGATCACCATCCAACAGGGAAAACCCACGATTTAGCTCGGGGTACATCAATCCAAACTGAGGGAAGTAACCATGGTCTTCGATCTCATGGTGATGATGGGCAAAGCTGATCAGATTCTTGGCAAACGGCAACAAATTCATCTGGGTGGCGG
>CAXIAD010000041.1:0-26014 GCA_964021645.1 uncultured Cognatishimia sp.
TCCACGGTGATCTGACTTTTGAGTTTTTTGGTTTTTTCATCATAGGGGCGACGCAGAACAAATAGACCCGGCTCGCTGCCTGCCTGCATGCGGCGCGACACGGGGTGGTCGGCATCTATATGCAGAGATGTGACAGGGGGTGGTGCCCCAAATAACCCGTCGTCTTGCGGGGGCGTTGCCAGCAGAAACCGCGCGATCATCCATGACAGCGTGGCCTTGCCCACACCGCGCGGGCCAGTGATCAGCCAGCCGTGGTGCAATCGCTCAGAGTTATAGGCCTCAAGAAATCCGGCTTGGGCCCCGTCCTGACCAAACAGAATAGGGGTGTCTCGCGGATGCGGAACGCCCTCAACGCGGTCCGGTTCTGGCAGATCGTCACTCATGTGAGATGGGCCTTGATGGTGCTAAGAACGTCAACGGCAACCTCGTCAATATCGCGTGCACCATCAATAATGCGAAACCGATCGGAATATTCGCGCGCCAGATCAAGAAAGCCTTTGCGCATCTGCGCTTGAAGGGCTGCGCCGAAATCTTCAAACCGTTCTTCGCTGGTTTGGCGCGCCTTGGCCCGCGATAGACCAACAATAGGGTCCATGTCGATCAGCAGGGTTAAATCCGGTTCCCGCCCGATCATCAATTGATGCAGCTGGTCCACAACGGCGCGCAAATCGCCCCGCGACAATCCCTGATACATGCGGGTTGAATCGGCGAACCGGTCGCAAATCACCACCTTACCAGCGGCGAGGGCTGGCAAAATTGTGCGCTCTAAATGATCGCGCCGTGCTGCGGTAAATAGCAAAATCTCTGTTTCGGCGGACCAACGGTCTGGATCACCCTCCAGCACAAGCGCGCGAATTTCCTCGGCCCCAGCTGATCCACCCGGTTCGCGTGTCAGCACAACATCATAGCCGTCATTGCGCAGGGTCTCTGCCAACATGCGGGCCTGCGTCGATTTACCCGACCCGTCTATGCCTTCAAAGGTGATGAACTGGCCAGCAGCCGCCTGAACGGTCTTGTGAGCGGCACTCAAAGCGCACCCTCAACCTTAAGGCCCATCTGTTGCATCAAAACCGTCGTTGCCGTTTTTAGGCGCGCCGAAAATCCGCCCGCAGCCACATCATGTTCTGCCACCAAAGGAACGCGAATTTCTGGCAAATCCTCAGGCATGATCACCAGCTCTGCCAGTTTTTGCCCCTTGGTGATCGGCGCCTGAACCGGCCCGTGATACACAACCTCGGCGGCGACATCTTTTGATCCAAGCACAGGCAGTAGCACGTCTATATCTTTGGCAGGCACCAGCCCAACCTTGGGCAATGCCCCCATCCAAACATCCGCTTGGGTGATACGTTGCCCTTCGCGCGCTAGTTTTGAGGCGGCGAATTGACGAAAAGCCCAGTTAACGATGGATTCTGACACCTCGGCACGCTCGCTTGCGCTGTTTAGGCCCGAAATTACGAAAATAACCCGCCGATCCCCCTGGCGCGCAGAGCCGACCAGCCCATAACCTGCCTCGGATGTATGGCCGGTTTTCAGACCATCCGCGCCGATATCCAGCTTTAGCAAAGGGTTGCGGTTTAGCGTATTTTTAGGCGCGCGCCCGTCAAAGGCGAATTTGGTCTCAGAGAACATCGGATAGAATTCGGGGAAATCGCTGATCAACAGATTGGCCAATAAGGCCAGATCACGCATGCTCATGCGGTGGCCCTCTGCTGGCCAGCCATTTGAATTAACAAATGTGGAATTGGTCATGCCCAATTGATGTGCGCGCCGGGTCATGAAGCGCGCAAACCCCGCCTCTGTGCCATCAGGGCTTAGGGCCTCGGCGATTACGGCACAGGCGTCATTGCCCGATAACACGATGATACCGCGCAACAAATCGGCAACCTTGATCCGGTCCGTGGTGTCCAGAAACATGGTCGAGCCGCCATAGCTCATCGCGTGCTGTGACACGGCCAGCTTTTCTTCCATCGCCAAACGCCCATCGCGCACGGCCTCAAATGCCATGTATAGCGTCATCAGTTTGGACATCGACGCAGGTGGTAAGGGCGTATCTGCGTTCTTGGTCAAAAGCACTGTGCCCGTCGTCTGATCCAGCACAAAAGCAGCGCGCGCGGTGGTCTCAAAGGCAGATGCCTGAGTGGTCGATAAGACAAGCGCGAGGGTCAGAGAGAGCAAATGCTTCAGGGGCCGTTTCATTGACGAGCTTCCAGTTCTTTATAGCGTTGTAGCATGTCGCAGATTTGGGCCGTTACAGCCCAAATCCACAGGGATTAGCACGGGGATTAGTTGGTGACAGCATAGGCGTCGGTAAACCCGGTGCCGTGGATTTTCTTGATCAAAGCGCTGCGTTCGGATTTGTTGGTCGCGGGGCCAACCAGAACACGCCAAAAGGTTTTCCCCTTGCTGGTCTGCTTTTTGACCGTTGGCACCATGCCCGCAGCGCGCATTTGATTGGCGACGCTGTTTGCGTTGGATTCCACGCTGAAAATCCCGATTTGAATAAAGGATTTACTTAGCCCGCCGGTTTGGACCGCTGGTTTTGCCGCCGGTTTTGATGCTGCGGGTTTTGGCGTTGTTGCCTCTGCTGCGGCAATGGCGGCACCGGCTCCGGCAATCGGATCAAGCGCTTCTTCGCTGACATTCGCTGCCACGGGAATTTCTTCTAGCGTTGGGGCGACTTCTTCTCGGCGCAGGGCCGTTACGTTCAGATCAACGGGCTGACCAGCAAGCATGCCAAGCGCCTTTGCCGCATCCGATGAAATCTGAATGCGCGGTCCGGGAATTTCACGTTCGCGGCGAAATAGCGCCCCAATGACAAATTTGCCGTTGGCGTTGTTGCGGATGATCACACGTTCTGGATCTGTGACATCAGGATGCGCGGCCCAAACCCCGCCAAGCGAGGGACGCCCATCCCATAAACCGGCCTCGGTGCTTGAGAAAACCTCCGGTGCCTCGACATCGCGTTCCACCAATTTGGTGGATTGGCCCGCTTGGGGCACTGGCGCGTCTTCCATTTTGGGTTTGAGAAAGCTGAAACCCTCTCCCGTTTCGCAGCCAACCAATGCGGTGGTCGCAATCAATGCCACAACAACCGCGCCTCTACGTCCCCATAGATTTGGTCGCGAAAGCCCTGTGGTGAAATTGGATGCTGTGAAGCGGGGAGTCGTGAAACTGCGGTCTGCCATGCCTTGCCCTTTGCCTGCGGACCCTGAGAGCCCTGTTTCCCGCAAATTTTCGCAGGTATTTTGGGGCAGTCTAACGACAAGCGCCCTTTATGAAAAGCACGCGGAATGGCATAGGCGAACTTTCCCGCATGGCATTTCCGTTTTTTGGGGTTTTCGAATCAAAAAAGCCCCTTTAGGAGGGTCTCGTCGGAGGAGTGGCAGAGTGGTCGAATGCACCGGTCTTGAAAACCGACGAGGGTTAACGCCCTCCCAGGGTTCGAATCCCTGTTCCTCCGCCATATTCCGCTAAAGCAATGTTGTTAAACATTGGCTTTGCGGCAATATCGGCCAATTCATCCAAGAATTTTGACGTCGTACGCCCCGCAGATGCGCTCGTTTGTGGTCTGGGGTTTACCTCTAATCTTGCTTTCAACGCGAGTTAGCGTAAAATCACAGGCAACACGGCATTCCACTTTGTAGGTGTCGGCCAGAAATTTTATTTTGAAAGGCACGATGCATTGACCAAATTATATTCCCCTTCACTGATCCTTCCCAAAACTCCTAAATTGATTAAACCATTTGATCGGCGCCAATTTTTGGCCGCTGGCGGCGCGATGGGGGCGAGCTTGGCCTTTCCTATGCCCGCGTGGGCAGCTGATAATGCAAATGCACAGGCCTGTAGCAATTTTGAGGCTGTTCTAGCGAATGCGCGCCGCAATCTAGAAAATCCAACACCCTGGGCACAAGACTACGGTCAGGCTGCATTGGATGAGTTGGAACGGCGCGCCGGGCTTGCACTTGAGGCCTTGGAACGTGCTGAGGATAGAGAAGACGAGCTAGAGCGCGCGTTGGCTGTGGATGTGATCGGAACCGTGGGCGCGGCCGTGTTCTTTGCGCTGGGCTTTTCGACCACTATTGCCGCTGCACCACTTGTATTGGCTGGCTTTGGTTTTTCTGCGCTGGTTCTGATCGCCCAATCCTACACGAATGATAGCGGTCCAACCGGGGCTGATGTGTACAACGGGCTAGGCACGCCCGGGAATATGATTGCCATTGTGAATGAAATGCCCACTGAGGGATTTTGGATGGTTGGCACGGGTGTCAAAACATTCTCTCGCTATGCAGGCCGTGCGCTGGGCGTTCTGGGAATTGGTGTTTCAGCACTAGAGGCAATTGAAACCGCCCAAGACGAGAATGCGATCGAAGAAGAAGTGGCGCGTCTAAAGAAAGAGTTCGCCGATCTTCAAGAGGATCTGCAAGAGCGACGCGAGATACACGAGCTAGAAGATTTACGCTACGCTTCTGCTCTGGCTCTTATCCAAGATCTTGAGGATACGCAGGCGGCATACTGTGGTGAAGAAGACGAAGAAGACAAAAGTGGTGAAGAAGCCGAAGGCAGTGACCAAGGTGGTGGCGCAGGCAGCGATGTCGATCCAGATCTTGACACGGGCGGTGACGGAGAAGAGAACGACACTCCTGAACGTCCTAAGCGCAAAAAGCGCGGTAAGCTGACCAAAGGTTGATAACGTCATGATCTCAAGGCGCAAGTAGATGCAAAAGGTTCTGATCATTGGCATAATCGTGTTACCAATAGTGACGTTTATCGCTATTTTTGGCAATGATATCATGATCACATTCATCGAAAACGAGAACGCCCAGATTGAGCAAGAAACCGAGATGATGAATACGGTGGTCGAAGGCTCAGGCTGGGGCGAGGGATCGGGCTGGAGCTTTTCCAGCGAATAAACTGCCCTAAGCGCCCCGTTCGCGGGGCTGCTTTTGGAACTACGTTGAGCAAATCAGCGTTTCACTTGAGCGTAATCAACTATTGCGATAGAGCGGTTTCATTCCAGTTATAAGTTTGATCCCCCATGCAAAACTACCGCCCTGAGATTGATGGATTACGCACGATAGCCGTGTTGCCAGTGATACTGTTTCACGCAGGTATTTCGATTTTCTCCGGCGGTTACGTGGGCGTGGATGTGTTCTTTGTCATCTCGGGCTATCTGATCACGTCAATCCTGTTGCGTGAATTGGCCGAGGGGCGGTTTTCGCTGGTCAATTTCTATGAACGTCGCGCGCGGCGCATTCTGCCGGCGCTATTCGTGGTGATGTTTGCCTGCATTCCCTTCGCTTGGGTTTGGATGTTGCCTTGGCAATTCGCCGAATTTGGTCGTAGCCTTGTGGCTGTGGTGGTTTTTGTCTCCAACATCCAGTTTTGGCGCGAAAGCGGTTATTTCGCAGCCACCGCCGAGGAAAAGCCGCTTTTGCACACCTGGAGCCTGGCGGTAGAGGAGCAGTATTACATTCTGTTTCCCATCGGGCTGTGGTTGTTGTGGCGTTTTGGTGCGCGGGCCGTGGCAGTCGGGATCGTTTTGGCCAGCCTGATCAGCCTTGGTTTGTCTGAGTGGGGATGGCGCAACCAACCCAATGCCAATTTTTATCTGCTGCCGACACGCGCGTGGGAATTGCTGGCAGGCTCGCTACTTGCGCTTTGGGTGTCGCGGCGCGCGCTGCCAACTGGGCGTTGGGCAGAATTTGGCAGTGCCGCCGGGTTGGCGATGATTTTCTATGCGATCCTTGTTTTTGACAAGGGCACACCGTTTCCCAGCCTTTGGGCGTTGTTGCCGGTTGGGGGCGCCGTTTTGGTGATCCTCTGCGCCAATGCCGATACATTAACGGGGCGTTTTTTGTCGCTGCGCCCGATGGTCGGGATCGGGTTGATCAGCTATTCCGCCTATCTGTGGCATCAACCGCTATTCGCCTTTGCCCGCATTCGCAGCATTACGCACCCATCGCAAACCCTGATGCTGGTACTGGCTGTAGCGGCATTTGTTCTGGCGTGGATGACATGGAAATGGATAGAAACCCCGTTCAGAAAACGCGCAGGGATGCGTTCTCCTTCAAGGCGCGCAATCTTCCTGATGAGCGGCGGGGCAGGGGCTGTGCTGCTGACTTTGGGCTTGGTGCTCGACAATCAATCCTACTTCAAAAGCACATTGCCCAAGGCAGGTCTTGAGCTGTTGAAAAACAGCAGCGCCAGCAACACGCATTTTCGCAAACAGTGTTTTTTATCCTCGGGTAATCGCGATCTTGCATCGTTTGACCGTGGCTATTGCCTAAATATGCGTACGGACAAACCCAATGTCTTGCTGATTGGCAACTCCCACGCGGCCCATTTTGCACAGGCGCTGTTTGATAGCTTTCCTAAGGTGAACCTGTTGCAGGCGACATCATCGGGATGCGCGCCTGTCCTCCCGTTACGCGGCAGCAAACGGTGCGTGAAGTTGATGGAGGAGGTGTTTGACGCATTCCTGCGCGAAAACAGGCTAGATGGCATCGTTTTATCCGCCTATTGGCGTCACAAGGATCTGCCGGGTCTGCAAAAAACCATCGCGATGCTTCGCCAATATTCCGACAATATTATCGTCATTGGCCCCGCAGTCACCTACGAGGCAGCCTTACCATCGGTGCTTTTGAACGGGCTTCGGTTTGGGGCTGATAAAACGTTGGAAGACTATGCCGCAAAGTTTCGCTCACCAGAACAATTCACCTTAGATCACGACATGTCCAATGCCATTTCAGGCATAGATGGCGTCACCTATTTCTCTGTGATCAACAGCATGTGCGCCCCCCAGTGTGACGTATTTGATGCCGCCGGTGCGCCCATGACATTTGACAAAGGTCACCTGACATATCCTGCCGCGATGGAGGTGCTGTCTCATCTTAAGGGTCTGACCTTTCAATGAACTACCGCCCAGAGATTGACGGATTACGCACGATAGCAGTGCTGCCGGTGATCCTGTTTCATGCTGGGTTTGCACCCTTCGCGGGCGGCTATGTTGGTGTGGATGTGTTCTTTGTCATTTCGGGCTATTTGATCACGTCGATCTTGCTGCGTGAATTGGCAGAGGGGCGGTTTTCACTGGTGGGTTTTTACGAACGCCGCGCCCGCCGTATTCTGCCGGCACTATTTGTGGTGATGTTGGTCAGCATGATCCTCGCATTCACCTGGATGATGCCACAGAAATTGGAACAATTCGGACGCCACCTTTCTGCGACGGCGACATTTTTCTCAAATATTTACTTGGCAAATGCCAGTGGGTATTTCGCCCAAGCCTCTGACACGCGCCCCCTGTTGCATACATGGAGCCTTGCTGTTGAAGAGCAGTATTACGTCCTGTTTCCAATTGCCTTATGGGCTTTATGGCGCTTGGGTAAAATGCCAGCGATCGCTGCGGGGCTTATTCTGGCAGGGCTGGCCAGCTACGCCTATGCCTCATGGGGGGATTTGGATGACTCGTACCGATTTAACCTACTGACCACCCGCGCTTGGGAGATATTGAGCGGAGCAAGTGCCGCCCTCCTTTTGCGCCATTGTGCCAATCCACAAGGAACAGGCGCGCAATTCGGCAGTCTCCTTGGGGCGGGTTTGATTGTTTGGTCAATGATCGAGGCAGGCGCATCAGAGACGTTTCCCAATATCTACGCTGTTGCTGTGGTTTTGGGGGCTGTGTTGGTCATAATTTGCGCCACACCCGCAACATGGGTTGGGCGATTGTTGTCGCTGCGTTTCATGGTTGGCATTGGGCTGATCAGCTATGCGACCTATCTGTGGCATCAACCGCTGTTCGCCTTTGCGCATATTCGATTGATAACTGACCCGCCAGAAATTCTGATGGCCCTGCTTGTGGTTGTGTCTTTGGGATTGGGGTGGCTGACGTGGCTTTTGGTTGAAAACCCGATGCGTGATCGCGCCAAGGTCAGCAGCCGGGTTATTTGGGCGGGGGCCTTGGCGGGCGTGATTGGGTTCACTTCTATAGGAGAGTTGGCCTACCGCACCGATGGCCTGTTGTTTCTACATCGCTTCCCCCGGGACGTGGTAAAAATGGCAGACCACCATGTCGGCACAAAGAGAAAATTCAAAAACTGCGAAAAGCAAGATGGCATCCCAGATGGGCATTGCGTCTTTTGGCCCGAGTTGAAGCCCCAAGTCGCCCTATGGGGAGATAGCCATGGCATTGCGATCATGGACGTTCTTGCCACTAGCCTAAAAAATCTCGGTGTTGGTACGGTAAACCTATCCCGGCCAAGCTGTAGGCCGAGTCCGATGATTTATAATGGCAACCAAAGTTTTTGCGGGCAGAGAAGTCAGGAAATATTTGAATACTTGCTCAGCGATGCATCGCCTCCGGTGGTAATTTTGCACGCCCGTTGGAACAGACTTTTTGAGCAAACGTCTTTTGACAATATGGAAGGCGGCGCAGAGGGGCGCGGAGGATTCGGGGTTAAGGTCTTTGCCGCAGATAGTGGCCCGGCTATGCCTTTGACGGCGGCTGATGTGGGCGAACGCCTCAGGCTGTCGGTTGAGAAGCTGCGGGCGGCTGGGAAAACCGTTCTGATCCTTGCAAGCATACCGGAGGCGGGGTGGAACGTGCCGATTATGATGAGTAAAAATATGGCTTTTGGCGGCGGGCCTGATCGACCATTTACCACCTCGGCACGTGTTTTTGCAGATCGAGACCGGCGTTCAGTGACACAATTTCGAAAACTGGCAGAATTGTCCGGCGTGCACCTCGTCGAACCATCGAAATCGCTGTGCAACACAACATTGGTTGGGCGCTGTTTGCTAGAAGCGAACCAAAAACCGCTTTACCGCGATGATGATCACCTAAGCCGAGATGGGGCCAATCTGGTTGTTGGGGATATGCTTAAGCAGATGACGCAGGCGGGGATTATTGCCAAGGTGCTTGCCCCTCATCAATAAAGTGCTTGCCCCTCATCAATCAGGTGCTTGCCCACGCAATGAGTGCGCCTGCCTCCGAGCATAGGCGCGCTGACCCGAATAGATGCAGACGTTTAGCTGCCCAACAACATGCCCCTGCCTTCATGCGCTTGGGTTTGCCCGGCAAGGCGCAGCATGTGCCAAGCCATTGCAATATTGCTGGAAATCACCGGCTTGCCCACCCGACGCTCTGCTTCTTGCAGGATACCAAGCACGCGCAGATTGGTGCAGGAGGCAAAAAACAGATCGCATTCTGCCTGCTGTGACAGGGCCTCGATGGCGGCCAGCGTGTCGACCTCGCGAATGCGCGCTACAACCCGATCATCTGATTCCTCAAACGAACCAAAGGCCGCAATCTCTAGCCCTGCATCCTCTAGCCGTTTTTGCATCAATGCGCTGACATCGGGCGCATAGGGCGTCAAAAAACCGATGCGCCGCGCCCCCAGATGATGACAGGCCGCAATAACCGCACTTAATGGATCAGTCACAAGTGCTTCTGGCCGGTCCGCCTGAATGATCTCGTGCACACGCGCAGGGCCAATGACAGTCGCCGCAGAGGTGCACCCGTACCCAATCACATCAAACGACAATGACGACGGCAATAATGCGACCGCGGCAGGCAGATCCATTTCCATTTTGGCCAATGTGTCCTGCGAAATCTCGGGCGACATCGGGATGCGACAATGATACAGCGCCTGACCATCCCCCCGCATGATTTGTGCGAACTCTGGCTCCAGCGTCTCGTCGGTTTGTAACACCACAAGACCCATGGTGGCATTGGTTCCAATGCCGTCGTCGGTTTCAAAATGTAGGGCCATGGCGGTATTCCTTTAGATCACAGGTAGCTCGGCTGCCGCGCGAGTAGACAACAGTCGCGCGCCGTCACCATGCACAACGATGTTCTCTTCATGCACCATGATGCGCCCATCGCCATAGCTCAACGATGGCTCCAGCGTCAGAACCATGTTTTCCTGTATCACCGTGTCATCAAACGCCGCATGCGAGGGCCATTCTGTTAGCTGCATGCCCAAACCATGCCCCAGACGCCCCACATCACCGCCCTGATCATCCAGCTCACTGATCACACTCTGCATGGCGGCGAACAACTCGCGACATGTGGCACCGGGCACAGCCGCCGCAAGCCCCGCCTCAGTTGCACGCCACAGCGTGTCATAGGCACGTTGGGAGGCCGCATCCGGCTGACCAATGGCATAGTTGCGATCAAAGTCGCAGAAATACCCGTCAAACGTCGATCCTGTGTCCAGCATCAGAATATCGCCGTTCTGCAACGCCCGCCGCGAGGGCGGCGATATGACATCACGGTAGCCTCCCTGACCGGCACTCCCGACCAGATAGGGCACATCATCAGCGCCGTTTTTCAAACACGCCCGGCGGAAACCACGAAACACTTCTTCCAGCGGTTGACCCGCATAGGCAAACTGCGACACCTCGGTAAATGTATTTGAGGCAATACCACAGATATGGGCGATCTTGTCGATTTCGGCGGTTGATTTCACCATCCGCAAGGCGCGAATTTGCGGTGTGCAATCGGCCCACTGCAAACCGGGCAAGGCGGCCAATAGGCGCTCGTAATCACCCAAAGGCATGCGCAGCCCTGTCTCGTGTCCCTTAAGAATGCCAATGGTGTCGCCACGCGCAGCATAGGGGGCCAGCAGATCGGTCAGCGCCGAAATACCATCGTCCGCAGGGGCAGGCGCGCTCCATGTGCGGATGTCCTCTACCCAGGTTTGGCGCATCAACTCGGCCCCAATTTCGGGAATGATCGCAATCGGTTTGCCAGCCGCCGGTATAAACAGAAACCACGGGCGGGTCGGGCTTTGCCAAAACAATGTGTGAAACCCGCTGAAATAGCGGATCTCTGGTTCACTCAGCAGCAGCATGCCGTCGAAACCGGCCTGCGCCATGCGTTCTTGGGCCTTAATCAGGCGGATTTGGAATTCGTCCTTAGGAAATCCGCGCACCGGAGTATCAGTCAAAATTCGCCCCTTTCATGATCTGCTCAAAAATGTCGGGATCAGTGATCCCCTCGGAACCGATCAGCAATATACGCGAGCTATCTGTCAACCCAAGTGTTGCGCGCAAGTCAGGCTGAAGTGCCGCCGCGATTGCCGCAGCAAGGCCCGCAACCGCGCTTTCGCCCGCATCAATGGCCATGTCATCGCCGCCGGGGCGCGCCAATAAACGTACAGTCGGGGCCACGATGTTATCAGGAATACACAGGAAATCCGTGGCCTCTTCTGCCAGAATTTCCCATGCCATCTCTGATGGCTCCCCGCAGGACAGGCCCGCCATAATCGTCTCGCGATCAATGCTTACGGCCGTTGCGGCCCCCTTGACGGCGCTTTCATACAGACAGGCGGCCAGATCAGGCTCAACAATCACGACGCGCGGCGCATCCGCCCCCCAGTGTTGGCGCAAATTCGCCGCAACAGAGGCCGCCAAGCCGCCAACGCCACCCTGCAAAAACACATGCGTCGGTGCCTGCGCCAAGGCCACATTCACCTCATTTGTCATCACGCCGTATCCGGCCATCACATCACGCGGCGGCTCTGAATATCCGGGCCAGCTGGTGTCTGATACAACAAACCAGTCGTTTTCCTCGGCCTCTTTGCGCGCCAATGCAACAGAGGCGTCATAGTCCCCTGCAATGCGGATCACCTCGGCGCCATAGGCGCGCATGGCTTGCGCGCGCCCCTCGCTGACCTCGGCATGGATATAGATGCGGCAGGGCGCGCCAAACGCCTTGCATCCCCAGGCCAACGACCGGCCATGATTGCCATCCGTTGCCGAAACCAGTGTGATCTGTGCGGCTGCATCGGCATGTTTACCCTCACGGATATCCGCCAAAGTCACTGCATGCCCCGCGCGCGCGCTGATTTCGCGCTGCAACACCCGCAACGCTGCGTATGATCCGCCAAGTGCCTTGAAACTCGCCAGCCCAAACCGTGGCCCTTCGTGCTTATACAGCACTTGACCCACATTTATCTGTGCCGCCAAATGCGCGAGATCAGCCAGCGGTGTCGCCTCATATCCATCCCATTGGGTGATTTCACCAATCGCATCGGCAAAATCCTTGCGCGACAAAACCCGCTCATGCGCATCACCCAATGTGGGTGTAATACCGTGGTGGGCAATCGTGGCTTGCTGAAATTCCTGCATCAGTTTGATCCTTTGTTTATGGGGAGACAGTCGCGCACAAGGGTGCCCCAAAACCGGGCCCCAATTGTCAAAAGCGCGTCGTTGAAATCGTAATCCGAGGAATGCAAAGGCTGGCCATTTGCGCCATCAGTGCCATTGCCTAACAATAGAAAACATCCGGGAACCTGCGCGCTGAAATGTGCAAAATCCTCCGAGAAACTCATGGGCTGGCGATCAGGGATCACCTCATCCACGCTGATTTGTGCTGCGCGCACAACGGCTTGCGTTGGGGCGGGGGCATTGATCGTCTCGATGAATTCCGTTTTGAATGAGAAATTGATCGTAACGCCATGTGTGGCCGCGATCCCATCCGCCATTTGTTGCATCAAGGCGCGGATTGTATCGCGATCTTGCGGGGATCGTGATCTTGTGTCCCCTTTTAGGGTCGCGCGTCCGGGCAAAACATTGCGTTGCCCGTCGGTGATGAATTCGGTGACAGACACAACCGCGCCCGCACTTGGTGCCAGCTTGCGCGCAACAATGGTTTGCAGGCTTTGCACCAAATCCGCCCCGACAAGAATGGCATCGACCCCCACTTGTGGCATTGAGGCATGGCCGCCCTGACCGATAATCTCAAACTCAAACAGGCTTTCTGAGGAACAGATGATCCCCTCGCGCGTCGAGATTTGACCCAAGGGCGCGCCGGGCAGATTGTGAATGCCGTACACTTCATCCACCGGGAACCGCTCGAACACTCCCTCGCTTAGCATTGCTTGTGCGCCTAGCCCGTGTTCCTCATTTGGTTGAAACAGAAAGACGACGGTGCCATCAAAATCACGGCTCTGCGCCAATAGCTTTGCGGCGCCCAGCAACATCGTCGTATGCCCGTCATGACCGCAGGCATGCATGGTGCCGGGTGTTTCGGAAACATAGTCAAATGTGTTGCTCTCATGGATCGGCAGCGCATCCATATCCGCCCGCAGCGCAATCGCCCGGTTGCCTGTTCCGCAGCGCAATATGCCCAGCACACCGGCCCCGATTTCCACCTCTAGACCAAGGTCCGTTAGATAGGCCGCGACCACTTCCTTTGTGCGTGTCTCGCAAAATCCCAGCTCTGGGTGGCGGTGCAAATCATGACGCATCTCGCGCAAATGGGTCTCGAACGCGGCTAGGTCAAAGGGCGTGTCGGAAGTTGGGACGGAGGGGGTGGCGGGGGGCGTGCTGGCGGACATGATAACCTCAATGCTACAGATTTTGATATTATCGCCAAAAAGTGATGAAATTCATCGAATGTTTTGTCGGCATCAACTAAATTCAAGGCGAGTCGTTAGTAGGTTGATGGAATTCGTCAAATGGATGCACTGGATCGTAAAATTCTCGGAATCGTGCAGGGCAATGCACGCCAAACCGCCGATGCCATCAGCGCAGAGGTGGGCCTATCTCCTGCGGCGGTGCAAAAACGCCTGAAACGCATGCGCGAGACTGGTGTGATCGAGCGTGAGATCGCGGTGATCTCAGGGGCTGCTGTTGGTCGCGAAATGACCGTGATTGTTGAGGTTCTGCTGGAGCGAGAGAACCTCGCTACGCTCGAGGGTTTCAAGCGTAAGATGCGATCAGCAGACTGTGTTCAACAGTGTTATTACACCACTGGCGAGGCGGATTTTGTGTTGATCTTGCAGGTGTCCGACATCAAAGAATACGAACGTTTTACACAGGAATATTTCTTTGAAAATTCCAATATCAGCCGTTTCAAAACAGCTATTGTGATGGATCGAGTTAAGGTTTCTCTAGACGTAATATGATTTTTTAACAACGTACTATAATTCAAAGCTAATGTATTACATTACGCTCTAATTCTGCCGCAGTAAATAAATATCCATAATCCACCCATTGGCAGCCCGCGCGGATTTTCGCAACTCGACAATCTGATCACAGACCTCGTGCAATGGCCCCTCGGCCAGAATTTGCTGTGGCATGCCCACATAGGCCCCCCACCAAATATGCAGCCCGCGTTGTTGCGCCAAATGCTGAAATGAACATTCCCCATCCAACATCACAGCCACCACGCTAACACCGCGCGGCCAGCCCTGATCTCGCAGGTTACGGCCTGTGGTAATCTGTACCGCAGCCCCCAAATCATTCAACGGAATCGCATGTGCAGCGGTGAGCATTTGCAACGATGTAATGCCCGGCACGACGTTCACCAACATCTCAAAATTCTGCGCCAACAGCCGCTCTGCGATCCGTAACGTGCTGTCATACAGCGATGGATCACCCCACACCATCAGCGCGACATGACCATCTCCAGCGCCCTCTTGGCCGACATGATCGCGGATCAAATCGCCCCATATCGTCGCCAAGGCATCGTGCCAGGTATTCACGCCGTCCAGATATTTTGGCGTGTCTGCATCGCGCACCGGATAATCAAATTCAATCACCTTGGGTGTGGTTTTCAACACATCCGCCACAATGCCACGGCGCAGATCGGCCAACTCAACTTTGTCGTCGCCTTTGCGTGGCAAAAGGATCACATCCGCCTGCTCCAGCGTGCGGATCGCCTGTAATGTCAGATGCTCCGGGTTGCCCGAGCCAATACCGACCAAAGACAGCGTTATCATGATCTTATCCCTCATCCGCCAGTTCGCCAAACATGATCAAACCGGGGGCGGTGGTGATATCATCGCGCAGTTGTTCCGCCAATGCTGCCATGGTGGTGCGCTGCAATGTTTGCTCCGGGTGGCTGACGTTTTCGGCCAATAACGCCGGGCAATCGCGCCGCAAACCTGTGGCAAATAGTTTCTCCGCCAACTCGGGAAAGGTGCGTTTCGGCATGAATAAAACCGTCGTTGCCCCCGGATCTGCCAGCGCTTGCAGGTTCAAATCCCCTGGCAAGGCACCGGCAACATCATGTCCCGTCACAAATTGCACCCGCCGCGCCACCAATCGGCGGGTCAACGGGATTTTGGCAGCAGCGGCGGCGGCACAAGCCGAGGTCACGCCGGGAATGATTTCAAAATCAATGCCAGCCGCGCGCAATTCAGTGATTTCTTCCTCAAGACGGCCAAAAATACCCGAATCCCCGGATTTCAACCGCACCACTTTGGCACCTGTTTTGGCGTAATCCACCAACAGACGGCTCACGTGATCTTGTTTGGGAGAGGGACGTCCGGCGCGTTTGCCAACCCCCACCAAATCCGCATCAGCGCCAGCAAATTCCAGAATGGGCCCCGCCGACAGATCGTCAAACAATATCGCCTCGGCGTTTTTGATCCGGTCCACCGCCTTTAGCGTCAAAAGCTCGGGATCACCGGGGCCAGAGCTGACAAAACTGACAAATCCGCTCATGCGCTGGCCTCTGCGATCAGGTGAAAGAACGTGCCGGTGACATTGCCGCGTATTGATCCCGTTTCAGGCACCGGATTGCCGTCAGCGTCGCCGACCTGTGCCAGTGGCTCATCGGGTTCTTCCAATATGGTGGAATAATGAAATTCATGCCCGCGCAACCGCGCACCCTTGGCAAATCCAGCCATAGGAGCATGCAGTTCAGCTTGACGATACCCAAGGTGGAATTTTCTTTTTTCGTAAGAGGTTACAAGGCCAAGTAAACCCGCCATCTTATGGGGGATACCCTCTTTGTCGATCAGCGTGTCACCCAGCGCCATATAGCCCCCGCATTCGCCGTGCACGGGCTTGGTTTCGGCATGTTTACGCAGCCCGGTCAGATAGGTATTTGCCGCAGCCAAGCGCCCTGCATGCAGCTCTGGATAGCCGCCCGGCAACCACACGAGATCAGCACTGGCATCCGGTGCCTCATCCGCCAATGGTGAAAACGGCAGGATTTCAGCCCCCGCCGCACGCCAGCCCTCTAACAGATGCGGATAGGTGAAACTAAAGGCCGCATCTCGCGCCAAAGCAATGCGTTGCGCAGGCGGCTTTGGCAGGCGTCCGGTGCTTGCAGGGCCAGCGTTGGCCGCGGCCTTAATCGCCTCCAGATCAACATGGTCGCGTAGGAATTTCGCATATCCCGTGATCGCCGCTTCCAGATCAGGGTGCTCCACCGCTTGGATCAATCCCAAATGCCGCTCGGGCAGGGCCAGATCACCCCGGCGGGGTAACACGCCCAGCACCTTAACCCCGGCATGATCCATGCCCAACCGCGCAAGACGCTCGTGGCGCGGGCTGGCGCAGCGGTTCAAAATCACCCCGGCAAAGGGCAGATCAGGATTATACGCCTTGAATCCCAAGGCCGTCGCCGCCGCCGATTGCGCCTGACCGCCAACATCAATCACCAAGACCACAGGCCACCCCATGCGCAGCGCCGTTTCAGCGGACGACCCAAAGCCAGACTCGCCCCGCGTCGCAACCCCGTCAAACAGCCCCATCGACCCTTCGGCGATGATGATATCGGCACCCTTTGATTGCTCGGATATGCCGCCAACCAACTCCGGGCTCATAGCCCAAGTATCAATGTTAAATGATGGCCGCCGCGCCGCCGCCCGGTGAAACGCCGGATCAATATAGTCAGGCCCCGATTTATAGGGCTGCACATTCAACCCATCCTCGGCCAAGGCCCGCAACAGGCCCAACATGACAGTGGTTTTCCCTGTTCCCGATGAGGGCGCAGAAATCAGAATTCCGGGGGCGGATTTGGCCGTATTCATTACAGTATCAGTCATCACCATGGCTCCAGCTTGACCAAGGGCTATCGGCGGTTTGCGGACGATAGCGGCGGTCGTAATCGGTTGCATATAGGCAGCTTTCCTCAAACCCTTCGCCTGCCAAGGCAGGGCCAACAAGGATCAGGGCAGTGCGGGAAATTCCTTCGTGAACAGCGGCTTGCACCGCACTTAGGGTGGTGCGGATGATCTGCTGATCCGGCCAGCTGGCGCGGTACACCACCGCCACCGGGCACTCATCGCCATAGGCGGGTGTCAGCTCTGCCACCACGTTTTCAAGGTTTCCAATCGACAGATGGATCGCCAATGTGGCCCCTGTAGCTGCGAAATTCGTCAGGGTTTCCCCCGCAGGCATGGTCGATGCGCGCCCCGGCGTGCGTGTCAAAATCACCGATTGCGCAAGGCCGGGCAGGGTCAGTTCCGTTTCTAAGGCAGCGGCTGCGGCGGCGAAACTTGGCACACCGGGCGTCACCGTGAACGGGATGCCCTCGGCACGCAACCGGCGCAGCTGTTCGCCCATCGCGGACCACACCGACAAATCACCGGAATGCAGCCGCGCCACATCCTGACCCGCCGCATGGGCTGCTTTGCATTCAGCCACAATCGCATCCAAATCCAAGGCCGCCGTATTGATCATACGCGCATCTGCGGGGCAATGCCCCAGGATCTCCTTTGGCACGAGCGATCCGGCATATAAACACACAGGGCTTGCAGCGATTAAATCGCGTCCGCGCAGGGTAATCAGATCAGGCGCGCCGGGTCCGGCACCGATAAAATGAACGGTCAAAGGGTCTCTCCCCCACTAGAAATCGCGATTGCACAGGTGGCCATTTGATCCGCCGAAATGTGCCGCTGTGTTATCAATTTGGCTTCTGCGCCAGCCGCCGCCAAGGCGCAAGCCTCCGCAACAGACCCCGTGCCACGCTCAAGTAGAACGCGTGCAGATTGTGTTTGTGTTTCAATGGCTTGCATGGAGTTGGCGGAAATGGGCGTGACAGGTAATTTTACTGCCGCCACAAAATCCCTGAAACATGCGCTCTCCGCCTTATCTGCCGGGGTGGCCAACCTATCAATGACACCACCAGCATTGGCCGCGCTCAACGCATCTTGCAGGCTTTCCACCGTGGCACCCGTGCGAAATCCAAACCCCGCGACGATCATTTGACCACGCTCCATTGCACTATCGGATAGGATGATTTCCAGCCGCGTTTGCGCCCCAATGGCTTGCTTTCCGCCAACTCAATCCGCAGCAATTGCCCGCCTTTGTCAGCATGCCAAAGTGCCAGCAGCACCTCGGCCTCCAGCGTGACGGCGTTGGCAACCAGACGTGCACCCGCAGGCATGCGCGCCCAAACCTCATCCAACATCTCTTCGCTGATGCCCCCGCCGATAAATACCGCATCCGGTGCCTCTAGCTGCCCCAACACCGCAGGTGCCGCACCCGTGATGACCTGCAACCGGTCGGCCCCCAATTGGGCGGCGTTCTCGCGTATCCGGTCCGCGCGTTCGGCGTTAATTTCAACCGCACTCGCCCGCAAACTGGGATGCGCCCACAGCCATTCAATGCCGATAGACCCAGACCCACCGCCAATATCCCACAAATGCTCATGTGGGCGCGGTGCCAACGCACTTAGCGTCAGGGCGCGCACCGGGCGTTTGGTGATTTGTCCATCGTTATCAAACAGATCATCCGGTCGACCACTTGCCAAGGGGATCACACCACCCGCCCCCTCAACCGTGACACCGACAACCAACGGATGGCTAAACCCGCCCTTCAATGCCTCAGCCACCGACACATCATGGCGGCGCTCACGCGGCCCGCCCAAGGCCTCAAGCACGCTCAACGTGCTGCCGCCAAACCCGACCGACCGCAAATATTCTGCCAACTCAGACACCGCCGCCCCATCGCGAAGGGTCAGAATCATCCGCGCGCCACTATGCAAATACGGACGTAACCGCGCCAAAGGTGCCGCATGCAGCCCCAAACACAGCGTCTCCTGCAAGGCCCAGCCCAAACGTGACGCTGCAAGGCTAAAGGTCGAGGCCACCGGATGCGCCACCCATTCGCCGCGCGTCAAATGCTTGGCAATGCTTGTCCCCGCCCCATACCAAAACGGATCACCCGAGGCCAACATCACAACCCGCTTCCCCCGATAGGAAAGCAATTGCGCGATACCATCGGCAAAAGGCACAGGCCATGTCACCCTCTGCGCAGCCACCTCAGGCAGTAACGCAATATGGCGCGCCGCCCCCATGATGATCTCAGCCGCCTCAATCGCTTGACGGCTTGCCATAGGCACGCCATCAAGGCCATCTTCACCCAGACCAACAATGGTCAACCACGGAGCACCGGATATGCCCGCATCAGACATAACCTCGTCAGAAATGATCTCATCAGACATGGGCGGCACCCTTCTTATCCTTGGCGGCACAACCGAGGCCAGCGCGCTCGCGCGCGCCGTCGCTGATCGTGGCATTCCCGCCGTCTTTTCCTATGCTGGCCGCGTCGAAACCCCGCGCGCGCAGCCCATTGCCCACCGTGTTGGTGGTTTTGGCGGCGTGGCTGGTCTGAAAACCTACCTGCGCGATCATAATATCAGCCATGTTATTGATGCCACACACCCGTTTGCGGCACAGATGAGCTGGAACGCCCACCACGCCTGCACGCAACTGGGCGTGCCGCTGCTGGCGCTGACGCGACCTGCATGGCGTGCGCAACCAGGTGACACTTGGCAGCATGTCGCGGATATCCCCGGCGCAGTTGCTGCGCTGGCGGGGCAGGGCAGGCGCGTCATGTTGGCGCTTGGCCGTATGCATGTTCACGAATTTAGTGCGCAACCCCAACACCACTATATTCTGCGCCTGATAGATGCGCCTGACGTGGCGCCCGCGCTGCCCAACCATGATATCATCGTCGCGCGCGGCCCGTTTGATGTGGCTACGGATACAGCGTTGTTTCAGGTCCACGGTGTCGATATCGTTGTGTGCAAAAACGCAGGTGGCACCGGGGCCGTCGCCAAATTGCACGCCGCCCGCGCCCTGAACTTGCCAGTCATCATGATCGACCGCCCAACCCTGCCGCCGCGCGACGAGGTTGGTAAGGTTGACGATGTGTTTGACTGGCTGGCGCATCACGCGTCTACCGAACGCGGCGTGTAAACCAACGGCGCGCCATCCCGTTCAATGATCCGCGTGGTAGATGAGCCCAGCAAAACCACCGTGCGCATATCGGCCATATCAGGTGTGGCCTCATTCAATGGCACAATATTGATGGTCTGATCGGGGCGCGATACATTGCGCGCAAAAATAATGGGCCGCGCATCACCGCAGGTATCCTGCAACAATTTCAGCGCCTTAACAAACCCTTCAGGGCGTGATTTTGACCGCGGGTTGTAAAACGCCATCGCAAAATCGGCCTCAGCCGCCAACCGTAACCGTTTCTCAATCAACGCCCATGGCTTTAGGTTGTCACTTAGGTTGATCGCGCAGAAATCATGCCCCAGCGGTGCCCCACATGCAGCCGAGGCCGCCAGCATCGCCGTGATCCCCGGCAAGATCCGAATATCCAGATCCCGCCACGCAGCATCGCCATGCTCCACAGCTTCGAGAACCGCCGCCGCCATCGCAAACACCCCCGGATCACCGGAGGACACAACAACAACGCGCTTCCCCTCACTGGCCATTTCCAATGCATGCCGCGAGCGGTCGATTTCCACGCGGTTATCAGAGGGGTGCAATGTCAAACCCGGACGCGCCGCGATACGTTCCACATAGGGAATATACCCAACGATATCCGTGGCTTGATCAAGGTATTCATGCACCTCGGCTGTGACCATAGCCTCATTTCCGGGGCCAAGCCCGGCAATCACAACCCAGCCATTCACTGTATCATTCATGGCCTGCGCCCCTGTCCATGCACAATGATGATCGAGAAATAGGGCGTCACCTTATCCGTCATCTCAGACAGCTTACCAACGGTCTGATTTGGCATCGTGGCATATTGTACAATCCACGCCGCATCATATTTGCCTGAATCCTTGAGCGCGCGCACCACCTTGTCAAAATTCGTGCCGATTTTCATCACCACAAGCGCATCCGTCGCGCGCATATGTTCAACCAGCTTTTCCTCGCCCAAGGTGCCCATCAACACGGTCAACACATCGTCGCCCCATGTGATTGGCGCGCCCGTTGCGGTCCATGATCCCGACATGCCAGTGATCGCTGGGATCACCTCAACCGGAACAACATCGTTCAGACGCGTATACAGATGCATGAACGAGCCATAGAAAAACGGGTCCCCCTCACATAATACAACCACATCCTCGCCTCCCTCAGCCAAGGCACGCACATGCGCCGCAACTTCGGCGTAAAAGGCAGATAGAATCTCGTTATAGCGCGGATCGCTTAGCGGGATTTCGGTGGTCACAGGATATTCCATCGGGAACTCAATCGCGCCCTCGGGGATCAACCCCTCCACCAATTGGCGTGCTTGCCCCTTGCGACCGGCCTTGCGGAAAAACGCCACATGTTTGGCACCGCGCAGCAACCGATCAGATTTGACGCTCATCAATTCCTGATCACCGGGGCCAAGACCTAGACCGTAAACTGTGCCCGCTTTGATAGAACCGCTCATTCCTTACGGCTCGCAATAGCGTTGATTGCCGCGACAGTGATCGCAGAGCCACCAAGACGTCCCTTAACGATGCAATTTGGCACGGGGTTCGCCTCCCACAAGGCATCCTTGGATTCCATCGCGCCGATAAATCCGACGGGGCAGCCAATGATCGCCGCAGGGCGCGGGCAGGTGGGGTCTTCCAACATGTTCAGCAAATGAAACAACGCAGTAGGCGCATTGCCGATGGCGACAATCGCGCCTTCTAACTTGTCACGCCACAATTCCAACGCCGCAGCGGATCGCGTGTTGCCCATTTCGGCAGCCAGCGCGTGAATACCCTCAGCATGCAGGGTGCAGATCACCTCATTGTCGGCGGGCAAGCGCGGGCGCGTAACGCCCTCGGATACCATGCGTGCATCGCAAAAAATCGGCGCACCGTTTTCCATCGCCTCGCGCGCAATCCGCACCATACCGGGGCTGAAATGCACATGTTCCTCTAGGCCGATCATGCCCGTGGCATGTACCATGCGCACAGCGACTTGTTCCTCGTCTTTATCAAAACGGGATAGGTTTGCCTCGCGGCGGATGGTGGCAAAGCTCTCATTATAGATCGCTTGACCGTTCTTTTCATAGGTATACGGCATCACAAATCTCCGATGCGGTGGGGAATTTCGGTGGGGGGTAGGCCCGTCAGCACGGGCTCATCCCATGGCGCGCCGTCACGAACAAGATCAAACAGCCCGTCGCGACCCACAAGCGTGGTTTGCGCAGCTCGCGGGTGGGCACAGCCTTTGGCGCAGCCGCTGATATGTACGGCTCCGGTGGTTTTCGCAGCAATAGCAAGCGCAAGCGCGCGCGTGTCCACGGTTGATGCCGCGCAAAACGGCGCACCGGGGCAGGCATCAATACGCAGTAACGGATCACGGGCATCACTGATGAAATCAGCTGCCTCAACCGCATGGCCGCCTTCCAGCAGAAACATCCGCCACGGCGTCACCCGCAGCGCCTCGGCACCCGATTGCTCCATCAGCGCAATCAATCGCGCCGCATCAATCTGCCCAAAGGCCACAGCCAGCACCTGACCCAATGTATGGGCACCGGGCTGCACGCGGTCTACCGCTTGCGCAGGGGCCTCAGTCATCCATGCATCAGGTAGGGAAGCATGCTGCAAATGCTTGCCCATCCGCCGGTTTTCAATCCCGCCAGACGCCACAAACCACTCAGCCATTTCCAATATTGCAGACACAGCCGTGTCGCGCGACACCGCACGTCCCATTGCAGCCCCATCTGCGCGCAGGATCAACCCGCCGGATATGCCCCGTTCAACCCGAAAATCGGCAGAGCATGCTTGCAACACGGGCATCAAACCCGCATCCACCGCATAGCCGACCTAGGCAGGCACTTCCGGCAGTTCAGCCAGACGCGCAACCACTTCTTGCGCGATCACATGGCTGTCGTCGCCTGCGACCCAGTCAAAGGGCAGCAAGATATTGCGCCGCATCTCCAACGCCGGATCATCCGGTAATAGGCCCAGCGCCAATAACCGCGCTAAAACTGCCTCATGTCCATCTTCAGCCACGCCGCGAATTTGCAGATTGGCCCGGCTGGTCAGATCAATAATGCCGCTGCCAAGCTCCTGCGCCACAGCGCATAGGCCCAACACCTGATCCCGCGTTAACCGCGCCAGCATAGGGCGCACGCGCACAACCAAGCCATCCCCGCTCATCATCGGTTGATAGGCACCGGGGCACCAGCCCTTGACCAATGGGCCACTCACGACAACCGCTCCATTTCCGCAAGGATCGAATTGCGCCGCGTCTGCCACAGCCCGGCATCCAGCAATTGCGCAAACCGGTCCCGCATCGCGGCCAAGGCTTGCGGGTTTTCACGCTCCAAAAAGGCGACGATCTCCGCATCCCCCAATGTGGCCTCGTGATAGGCGTCAAACAGTTGCGGGTGGATCGCATCCGCCAGATGGGCAAAGGCGGCCATATGATCCAGCGTCGCCGCAATCTCGGCCCCACCCCGGAAACTATGGCGCATCATGCCGCGCAGCCACTCAGGGTTGGTCGCCCGTGCATGCACAACGCGCGCGGTTTCCTCATTCAGGGTACGCGCGCGGGGTTTATTTGGGTTGGTATTGTCCAGATGGTACAGCGCAGCCTTACCGCCCGTGACCCGTTGTGCAGCAGCAAAGCCCGCCTCATGGGTGGCATAATCACTGGCCATCAAAATATCGGTCTCAGGCATGTCCTGTAGATGCACAAAACTATCCGCCTGCGCCACACGGTCGCGAATGCCGCTGCTATCTTTGGTCGGCGTATCTGTGTCCAGCGCCCAAGACGAGGCTGATAACCACGCTTCACCCGCCTCAGTGCGCGCCGCCTCGGTGTATTCCTCAACCGCGTGCCCCATGCCCAACCCGTAACTGCCCGGCGCAGGCCCATACACACGCGGCGCAGCAGTCTGCCCAGCAAAGGGGTTCCAATCAGGGGCCTCATCCCGCTCACTTAATGCGCGCACAGCCTGTGAAAATAGCGATGACAGGGTGGGGAACACATCGCGAAACAATCCAGATACCCGCAAGGTCACATCAATACGTGGACGATCCAGCATGGCGATGGGCAGGATATCCACACCAGACACCCGCTCTGATCCTGCATCCCAAATGGGTTTCGCCCCCAATAGATGCAGCGCCATGGCAAATTCTTCGCCCGCGGTGCGCATCGTTGCCGATCCCCATAGATCAACGATCAGGTTCTTGGGGTAATCCCCCTCATCCTGCAAATGCCGCCGCACCAACTCCTCGGCCAGCTTCACCCCTTGGGCATAGGCCGCCCGTGTAGGCACAGAGCGCGGATCAGTGGTAAACAGATTGCGCCCCGTGGGCAGCACATCATCCCGCCCGCGATAAGGCGACCCACTTGGCCCCGCCTCAATGCGCAAACCAGCCAAGGCATGCAGCAATGCCGCCCGCTCCGATACCGCAGAAGGCCCCGCATCAAACGCGCCTTGCGTGACAGGCGCACGCCCATAGATATGCAACCCGTCGCCAAACTGGCTTTCTTTGATGTCACAGACAAAGGTATCAATCCGCGTGATCGCCTCTGCCAGATTGACCGCACCGTCCAAACCTAGCTGCTCAGCCAAGCCCAGCGCCTGCGCCTCATCGCGAATACCATCCTGCAAACGGTCCCGCCGCTTTGGGTCCAACCCATCGGCATTTGAAAACTCATCCAGCAGATTCTCCAGATGGGCAAAGCGTTGCGGGGCGGCACTTTCTTTTAAGGGCGGTGGCACATGTCCCAATGTCAGCGCGCCAATGCGCCGTTTCGCTTGGGCCGCCTCACCGGGGTCATTCACGATGAACGGATATATTACGGGCGTGCCACCAATCAGCGCCTCGGGCCAACATGCCTCAGACAGGGCAACGGATTTCCCCGGCAACCATTCTAACGTGCCATGCGCGCCGATATGCACCACAGCATGGGCGCACAACCCCTGCCGCAACCACAGATAAAACGCGACATAACTATGCCGGGGCACACGCGACAAATCGTGATACTCATCCTCGCGCGCCTCAGCGGTGCCGCGCTCTGGCTGCAAGGCAACCAAGACAGCCCCGCGCGCAACGGCCTTAAACTCAAACGCATCGCCGCGCACCTCAGGGTCATCCTCAATGGCTCCCCAAGTTTCGCTCAATTCATCCTGTAAACTTTGGGGCAGGGAGGCCAACGCCGCCTTATAGGCCTCCAAAGACCACGACAAACGCGCATCCCCCAAACACGTCGCCAGCGCTGGGCCATCCGCCACATCATAACCATCACTGGCCAGATCATCCAAAATCGCCTCGCAACTTGCCAAGGCATCTAACCCAACAGCATGCGCCATATTCCAGTCTTTGCCGGGATATGTGGACAGTATGCAGGCCACGCGCTTATCGCCCGCAGGGGTGGCACGCAGCTGTATCCAGCCATCCACCTTATCAGCCACACCAGCAACCCGGCCCAAATGCGCACGATGCGCAAACCGCGAGTATTGCAACTGCGCGTCTTTCTTGCCCGGCTCTTTGAACGAGGTCACGCCCGCAAACAATCGCCCATCCACCTCAGGCAACACCACATGCATCGCCAGATCCGCAGGTGATAGCCCACGCTCGGCCTCTGCCCATGCTTTTTCGCGTGATGTCGCCAGCGCCACCTGAAACACTGGCGCATCGGTGGCGTCCAAGGGCGATGTGCCCTCCGCACCCTTGCCGGAAAACGCCGTGGCATTCACAATCGCGGCTGGGCGCAACTCACATAGCTGCTCCGCAATCCACGCGGCCGCATCCGCCTGCTTTAACGTCGGCGCATATAGGCCCAGCACGTCATAGCCACGGGTACGAAATTCCGTAAACATGGCCTCAATCGCGCCCGTGTCTGCCGAACTTAGGTAGGCGCGGTAAAACGTGATGATGATCAGGGGCTTGCTTGCATCGCGCACAATCGCAGGATCACACACACCCGTCTCAGGTGTCCACGCGCCCATAATGGGCAATGCCTTGCTGCCCCGAACAGGCCGCGCATATAACCCCGCCGCCAATGCCAATCCCAGCTGCCCCACCCACAGGACC
>CAXIAD010000042.1:0-24842 GCA_964021645.1 uncultured Cognatishimia sp.
TTCCCATTAACGGGTTGCGCTGCATTTGTCATTTGTAAAGCGTTCCCAAGGTTTTCCGGGAATGTGGTGAGTACCCGGTGCCTCTAAAGCATCGGTTGGGTGAGTGGGGCTATCGCTGGTTCAACGGGGTGAGCATTCCGTCGGGTTCGCGCAAGGTTTGTCGATTGGCGATAAGGGTGTTTTTTTCATCCCCAGAGGCTGTGCCTCGAGAACATCCTTATTTCCAACGACAGATCCGGGCCCGCTGTACGGCGGTGTCCGGTCCTGCTGTTTTCTCCCCCGATTTCTGCCTCTTGCAAATTGGGGGTAAGAGGGGCTAACACCTTGATATGGCAAAACTGTATTTTCATTATTCGACCATGAACGCTGGTAAATCGACGGTGCTTTTGCAGGCGTCACACAACTACCGTGAACGGGGCATGCAGACCTATCTACTCACCGCGCAGATGGACAAACGCGCGGGCGAAGGGCGGATTGCATCGCGCATCGGAATCGGCTGTGAGGCGGATACATTTGCACCCGAAGACAACCTGTTTGAGCGCATTAAACAACGCATGTCGCAGGGGGAATTCGCCTGTGTTTTCATTGATGAGGCCCAGTTTTTGAGTCACGAACAAGTGTGGCAATTAGCCCGCGCTGTGGATGATTTACGAGTGCCTGTAATGTGTTACGGGCTGCGGGTCGATTTTCAAGGGGAGCTGTTTCCCGGCTCTGCGGCGCTATTGGCTTTGGCGGATGAAATGCGCGAAGTACGCACGATTTGCCACTGCGGAAAAAAGGCATCAATGGTGGTGCGGCAGGACGAAAATGGCACCGTCATCAGCGAAGGCGCGCAGGTGCAAATCGGCGGAAACGAGAGCTATATTTCGCTATGCAGACGCCACTGGCGCGCAGCTATGGGGGATATCCCCGCCGCGGATATAACCTCGGCACCGACACCTTTAGCTAAGTAACGCACGCCCTGTTAACCCGCCCTTTTTGCGCGCTTTGGCGGCGATTTTGCCGCTTGTAACGTATATTTCGCGTATTTAGCCCGATTTAGTGCAGCCTATCTGGTGCTTAAGGCGCGCTTAGGCACAAGGTGCGTTGGGGTAACAAATGTCGAAAGTGACGAAATGGCAATTTCGCGCTCTGAAATGTACATTTCGCCGGAAATACTGCGCGAATCTGGTTAACGACCGTCAAAAACGTGGCGTCATTTTTTGCGGAAAATCAGGTTGAGACCTGAGCCTGCGACGGCTCAGGTCCGATCTTTTCCCGATAGTTTCAGACCGCGTTGGGCAGTGGATTACCCTGCGCATGGGCGATCAGATTGTCGACGGCCATCAGGCCCATGTCAGTACGCACCTCAAGGGCGGCAGTGCCAAGATGCGGCAACAAGGTGACGTTTTCCAAGGCGAGCAAAGCATCTGGCACGCTGGGTTCAAATTCATAAACGTCCAACCCTGCCCCGGCGATTTGGCCGGTTTGCAAGGCAGTGATCAAGGCGGATTCATCCACGACATCGCCACGCGCGATATTGATGAACATCGCATGGGGCTGCATCGCGCCAAAGACATCGGCGTTGATCAAATGATGCGTCGCCGGACCACCGGGAATGGCGGCAACAAGGATATCAACCTGTCCGGCAAGATCGGTCAGGTTGGACACTTGTTCAGCGGGGAAAGGCATCGGTTTGGCGGAACGGTTATAATATTTCACATTCATGTCGAAGCCAAAATGGCAGCGGCGCGCGATCGCCTCGCCAATACGGCCCATGCCGATGATGCCCACGGTTTTACCCGTCATATGCAGGCCCAGCATTTGGGTCGGGTGCCAGCCCTCCCATGTGCGGGCGCGCACCATGCGTTCGCCCTCGCCTGCGCGCCGCGCTGTCATGAGCATAAGCGTCATGGCGATATCAGAGGTGGCGTCGGTGACGGCCCCCGGCGTGTTGGTGACAGCAATGCCCGCAGCCTGTGCGGCGACCACATCAATGTGGTTATAGCCCACGCCAAAATTTGCCAGTAATTTGCAGCGCGCGCCCGGCACATCGGCAAAGACATCGGCAGTATACATGTCGCGCAACGTCGGCAGAACGGCGTCATAATTGGCGAGACTGTCGCGCAATTCGGATGCTGTGAGCGGGCTGGTTTCTGCGCGCACGGTGACATCAAAGTGGGCGGCGGCGGCATCTACCACAGGTTGGGGTAGTGGTCTGGAAATATATAGTTTTTTCAATGCATCCGCCCTCCGCGCGGTACTTTCTCATCAGGACCGATCAGCACAACTTCGCCGTCCTTGTCTGGGAGGCCCAGCACGAGGACCTCTGACATGAACTTGCCGATTTGACGGGGGGGAAAGTTCACCACCGCCATCACTTGTTTGCCAATCAACTGAGAGGGATCGTAATGCGCCGTGATCTGAGCGGAAGACTTCTTTACGCCCAATTCATCACCGAAATCGACCAAAAGCTTAATCGCGGGTTTGCGGGCCTCGGGGTATGGGTCGGCCTGAATGATGGTGCCGACGCGAATATCGACGTTGAGAAAGTCGTCGAAATTGATGTTACCCATTGGCAAGCTCCCGTGAGCGGTTGGTGGCGGCGGCGACGGTTTGGGATATCAGGGGCGGCAGGCCGGTTGTGGTATCCATCAAGACGTTTAGCCCGGCGTGTGTGGTGCCATTGGGGCTGGTGACGTTGACGCGCAATTGGGCCGGGGTTTCGTCGGCAGTTTCGGCAAGAGCGCCTGCACCTGCGACGGTGGCCTTGGCCAGTGCCATGGAGAGATCGGGGGAGAGGCCCTGTGCCTGAGCGGCGGCGGCGAGGCATTCAATCATGTGAAACACATAGGCCGGACCAGAACCAGAAACGCCGGTGACCGCATCCATTTGGGATTCCTCATCAAGGCGCACGACCTGGCCGACCGCGCCAAGCAGGTTGTCAGCGAGGGTCATCATGGCCGCATCTGCGCGTGCATTGCCGATGATGGCGGTGATGCCTTTGCCGATGGCGGCAGGTGTGTTGGGCATGGCGCGGATGATCGGGGTTTGCGCGCCCAGCACGGATTCGTAGTGGGGGATATCAATGCCCGCCGCAATGGAGAGGAACAGCGTTGTGCCGTTGCCCATGGCCTGAAGCACGGGCAATGCCTCGGTCATCATTTGGGGTTTGACGGCGACCAGAACGATGGCGGGATTTGTCGGCAAGGGTTGGTTAATGTGTACGCCGGTGGTGGTTACCCAGTCGTTGGGGAACGGATCCTGGACCCAGACAGATGATGCAGGCAGGCCATCTGCGAGCCATCCCTTAAGCATGGCTGAGCCCATTTTGCCGCAGCCCAGCAGTACAAGGCCCTTATCGGCCACGTGTTTCATATCCATGAAAGCCCCCTGTTATTGAGGCTTGTTGCCCCTGTTTTCGGGGGCAAGTGTTACGCGCGCCCGTAGGCCTCTGCAATGGCGACTTGCATGGCGTCTTTGACCGGACGGTCGCCCCAAACAACCAGCTGAAAGGCCGGGTAGTAGCGTTCGGCACTGAGGACGGCAGCGTTGATCATTGTGTCGAGCTGTTCGGCACTGGCATCCTGCCCGCCCGCCAAAACAAGCCCGTAGCGATAGATCATCAGTTTTTGATCATCCCAGAAGGTGAAGGCTCCGGCCCAGCATTGATCGTTGACCGCGTTCAGGGCCTCGTACAATTGGGGGAGTTTTTCGCTGGGTGGTTCCATCTCAAAGGAGCAAACGAGGCGCAGGGTTTCATCATATGCGGACCATGCCAAGGTGATCGAATAGGTCCGCCACTGCCCCTCGACGGCCATTGCGATCTGATCATCTGCGATCCGATCAAACGTCCAGTCGTGGTGTTCAGCGATATGTTCAACGATGTCTATGGGATGAACGTCATCATCATAGAACTGCTCTGATAAAGCCATGGCGCACCTCTTTTTTGCTATTGCGCTGGGATGTGGCAGCATCGCCAACGCTTGGTGTCTGCTCTAGGGGATGCGGAAAAATCCACACACCTTACCAGATATGGTGGTGCGTAAAGGGCCGTCTGTAAAGCAAAATATCTGTGGATAACACAATAAGTTGTGGATGAAATGGTTAACACCACAAGAGGTGCTGCTGTGGTCTATGGCGGATTGGGCTGGGGATTCTTGCAAAAAACACATGCTGTCGGTGCTCGCCCCACGGTTCGTACTTCTTTGTCACTGGCGTGGACTGGAGAGATAGGTATGGGGAACTGATGGCTGGCCTGATGGTCAATCCGACGTTTACGGTGAATTGACCACATTGTTTGGAATTAGCATTTCAAGTAGTGATGTTTCATTCGGATTTCGCCACGGATTTTGATAAACTGATTGCGTCGATTGAGGAATTCAATCGGCGTAAGTCCTGAACATAAAGCTCTCAAACTTGCAGAAATTATCCTATATAGACGGGCTACGCGGACTCGCAGTTACTTTGGTAGTTCTCTACCACGCTGAAACATTTGGTGTGCTTAGCGGATACCTAGGTGTCGATCTGTTTTTCGTTATTTCCGGTTTTGTCATCACCCGAACAATTCTCTACGATATTGATCGCGGGGAGTTTTCTATTGCGAGATTTTTTGAGCGACGCGCGCGACGAATTTTACCAGCTCTTTATCTTGTTATGGCAATTTGCCTGTGTCTTACTTTTTGGCTGCTCCTACCAGGTTATGTGGAGCGCATTTCAAAAAGTGTTCTGAGTACGCTTGGCTTTGTATCAAACATTTTTTTCTGGCGAGAAGGTAATTATTTTGGTTCGGCTTCCGACTTTAAGCCACTTCTCCATACATGGTCTTTGGGTGTCGAAGAGCAATTCTATCTGATCTTTCCAGTCTTGATGAGTGTGAGTTATGTCTCTCATAAATCTCGTCGGTTCGGGATTATTCTGGCGTTGTTCCTGCTGAGCATGGGAATCTATATTTGGGGGGGGCAACATCATCAGGTCGCGAGTTTTTATCTACTGCCAACACGCGCTTGGGAACTTTTGGCAGGATCACTGATCGCTATCAAAATGCACCGCAAAGCGGGTGGAGAAAGCACAGTTTTATCTGCACTTGGCTTGGGGATAATACTTGCCTGTGCAATTTTGGATCGCAGTTTTTTTCTCCTAGGCTCTCTTCAGAATGTGACCGTCGTTGCTGGGTGCCTTTTAGTAATTTGGAATACTCAAAAAAACAGCCTCGTGGATCAAATCCTATCAAGCAGGGTTTTTATCTTTTTAGGCATCCTAAGCTTTGGCGTGTATCTCTGGCATCAACCTGTCTTTGTCTTTTACCGCTTTTTTGGAGGTGGCGATCTATCATTCAGTGTTGCGGTTTTGCTAATTGTTGCAACCATTTCTCTTGCAGCGATTAGTTGGTTTTTTGTTGAAAACCCAATTCGAAAAAGCAGGCGATTGGCAACGACGCGGGCCTTTTGCGTGACCTTTATCGCAATTTCGATTGCATTGGCTGGCATGGCCGGATTTGGAGTTTTGACGGGCGGAAAGGTGCGGCCATTAAGTGAAAATGAGAAACAAATTCTGGGGTATCTCGAGTACCCAAGCAAGCAATATTATCTAACGGGCGAATGCCTGCTGGAAACAGGGCAGAACGAGACACATTTTACCAACAGATGTTTTCAATCGGATCGCATTTTTGTGGTGGGTGACAGCCACGCCGCCGCTTTGGCGAGCGGAATTCGCGCGAGCATGGATATTACACAACTTACATCAACTTTGTGTCCGATGATTGATCAATATTCACGTCTATCCCGCCCAAACTGCGCCTCCGTGACAGAGTTTGTTTTGGGAAAAATTCAGTCGGAGAAGCCCGAATATGTCATTTTCCATTCAAACTGGTCAGCGTATAATTCAAAGGATTTTTGGTCCAAGCTGCCTAAAACAATAGATCTTTTGCAGAAATCCGGCGTTGAGAATATAATTATCGTTGGTGGTGGTGCGCTCTTTAAGCCAAATTTACCCCTCAAATTGCTACGCAGCCGTGCGAGCCTTGACGCACCCAGAAGGCTTATGGCTGATATTGGTGTTGCCCGTTCCAACGATCGCAAAGTTCGGCAGATAGCACAAAGTAAGGGCGTTCAGTTTGCGAGTATTTTGGATTCGATTTGTGAAGCAGAGGATTGTTGGGCAGTTATCGAAAGCGATGATGGATTTGTTCCGGTTATCTATGATAGCGGCCATATGACCCAAGAGGGCGCTGCCTTTGTCTGGAGGCATTTGAAAAATACGCTCTACCGAAAGCCCTGATTTCGATAGATCAATTGACGTCACAACCAACGGCGGACGCGGGCGCAATAGGCGGTATAATCTGCACCGAATGTCTGTTGCATGATGGTTTCTTCGAACTGCACATACCAACGATCCAGAATGATGCAAAACAGCGGCTTGCTTCGCTGTAGCGCCTGTCGATCTGTCTGTTCTTCGGTCATCGAATTCCCCAATATCTGACATCATTGACGGCCAGAATATGAGCAATGAAGGGACAGTGGCTACGCGCCTTTGGGCGCAGTTTGGGTATTCGTTTATTTGTTGTATTTCAATGATTTATAGCGTTTGCGATCTAGATTTAGGGCTACTTGATCATATTTTGATTGTGCTATTTCGCCATGTGATGCGCGATCACCCCAATGAAACGCGAATATTTGTTCACATAAAATGCCACCCACAATTCGTGTTTTTGGGCATTCTCCAGATTGGGTTACAGTTTTTTCTCAAAAAACATGTCGGGAAATGGATCGTCATTGAACCTGTCGATCTCTACCCAACCCATATTTTGATAGAGGTTCACTGCTTCGAATAGGGTGCTGTTTGTATCCAACCGGAGCGTGGTGATGGATAGGGCGCGCGCAGCGTTTTCGGCGGTGATCATCAGGCGCCGTGCAAGCCCCAACCCGCGGGCAGCAGGCGCAATCCACATGCGTTTAACCTCTGCCACAGCGTCGCCGTTACCCTTTATCCCAACACATCCAAGCGGCATGTCACCAAGTTTGGCCACCACAAATGTACCGTGAGGATGTTGCATTTGTGACAGGTCGGGATCGCCGGAATTTTCGAGATCGAAGCCTGAATTCAACCGCGTGCTAAGCTCGGACGCAAACGCACTTAGACACTTGGCTGCAATTTCAGAGGAATATTGTGCCTCCTCAAAAATGATGTCTTCGAATGTTCCTTGGAGGTCAGGATAGTCTGGGAACCTCAGGCGAAAATCGGCATGGTTGGCGTTATCATAGTTGCTCATTTTGATTTAGACCTCTGACATATTTCATATTTGATTAAAGAAGGGCCAAGCCTGCTGCAAACAAGATCGCCGCCGCCATAGCATAATTTAGGATGCGCTCAGACCGTTCGGACACCTGAAGCCTGCCCAAAGTGACGCCGATCCATAGCCAGATTATGTCTACGCTGATCATAACCACGACGACGCCAAGCCATTTTGCCGTCCCGTCGATGAATACCTGTGGTTCCCATATGCGAAAGGGGGCAAACAATGAAGCAAAAGCCAAATAGGCCTTGGGGTTTGTTATTCCGATGATGAAGCCTGCACTGCCTTTTGGCGATTGGATGGATAGTTTTTCTGGCTCCCCAATAGGGGATGTCGCAATCTTGAAAGCCAGATAGACAAGATAGATTGTTGCAATCAGGGACATCGCGGCCAAGGCCAAGGGAAAAGCGGCCAGAGCGGCAAATAATCCAACGGCGGTAATGGCTGCCGCACTTGCCAAGCCGAGCTGCAATCCCCAGAAAAATTGCATGCTGCCATTCCACCCGACCGCGCGCCCGACGGCCAAAAGCGCGGCAATGGCTGGGCCCGGCGAGCCGAGTAAGGCGACTGCGGCAAGTAGAAACGCAAATAGTTCGCTGAAGTGAATCATCTGTCTTTGCTCCATTTTGAAAGATAATGGGCGCGTGTTTTGCCATTAGTAAAACAACATATATTGATTCATATCAGAAGAATTACTAATGATACGGCATGAAACGAGACATAGACATAGCGCATTTGAGGACGTTTCTGGCCGTCGTTGAGCACAAGAATATGACACATGCAGCGCATCTGCGAAACTTGACGCAATCGGCGGTGAGCCAGCAAATCAAGCGCCTTGAGGCTATATTGGACTGTCAGGTTCTACTGCGGAGCGCGGGCGGGATCACCCTAACGGAGGCAGGTGAGAGACTATTGCCGGAAGCCGTGTCCTTGGTGCGCAGCAATGATGAAACCGTCGCCTTGATGACAGGTACAGAAGTGGATTCTGATGTCCGTTTGGGTGTGCCTCAAGACATTGTTTCCAGCCTTTTGCCAAAAGCGCTTGGTACATTTCACCAAGCATACCCTGATATCCAAATTACTCTGGTAAGTGCATCAAGTCGTCAGCTTATGCAGATGTTCAAAACCGGTCAGATTGACCTCGCACTTACGACCGATGACAACAGGGATGATTGTGCGACTGTATTGTTCAAGAAACGGCTTGTTTGGATTGGAGCAATTGGCGGTCAGGCGTTCAAACGCCGCCCGCTACCTGTCGCGGTGGGACATCGTGAATGCCCGTTCAGAAAAGCCGCGGCGCTTGCCCTATCGGACAAGAAAATTCCGTGGCGTTCGGTTACTCAAGTCGGCAGTCTGGAGCCTGTTTTTGCGACATTAATTGCTGATATGGCCGTTTCCCCGTTTTTGACCGGCACCCTGCCCGCAGGGACCGAAGAAGTGCACAAACACCTGCCCGAGCTTCCAGAATTTACATTGCATTTACGCCTGCCGGAAAGGGGGCTGTCTGTGTCCGAGAAATCCCTGTGGGATGTGTTAAATGACGAGCTAACAGAGCTGTAAGGCCAAGCCTTTGGTCGGGGTGGGGAAAGAAACCACCGGAACACGCTTGAAACGCGACGCGGGCCTTACAGACGACGCGGCGCATAGGCAAACCAGCCAGATGAGCCAAATGCTCTCTTGGTTTAGGCAGCCATTGGTTCCAAAAAACCTGACGACGGACACCCTCAAAAATGCCTAGGACATCGCGCCGAGGTACTGCGTTTTATTTTGCTTCTAGGGCAATGATGCGGGCCAGAAGGGTCGCGTTTTCTTCGCGGGCCTTTTGCGCCATCGCGCGCACGGCATCAAATTCTTCGCGCGTCACAAAATCACGGTCCGCAAGCCAGCGGTCCATCATTGATTTCATGGCGTTTTCCGCCTCGTCCTTGGCACCTTGGGCGACGCCCATAGCATTGGTCATTAGCTGGGAAATATCGTCAACGATCTTATTACGGCTTTGCATAGGGTTCTCCGCGGTAGCATTGAGGCCTATATGGGGTGCAACGCGCGGATGCACAAGGTTGACATCCCTATCATTGCAAAGGCACAGAAACGCACATGCAAGCCATGATCCCCTTTCCCGATGTGTCGCCTGAGATTTTCGAAATCTCGGTCTTTGGATTTAATTTCGCGCTACGCTGGTATGCGCTGGCCTATATCGCGGGCATATTGGTCGCGTGGCGGCTGGTGTCGCGGGCTGTGCAACGGGCCGAATTATGGCCGCAAAAACGCGCGCCGTTGACCCTGATGCAGGTTGAGGATTTTGCCACTTGGGCGATCCTTGGGGTAATTTTGGGCGGGCGCATTGGCTATGTGCTGTTCTACAAATTCTCATATTACATGCAAAACCCCAGCGAGATTTTGATGGTTTGGCAGGGTGGCATGGCCTTTCACGGCGGATTTTTGGGGGTCGTGGTTGCGGCCTATATCTATTGCCGGCGTCATGATGTGCCCAAATTGCAGATGGCGGATATGTTGGCGGTGGCAGCACCTGTGGGGTTGTTGCTGGGGCGGCTGGCGAATTTCATCAATGCAGAATTATGGGGGCGGCCAACCGAGTTACCGTGGGGGGTCGCCTTTCCGGGGCAATACGCGCAGGACTGCGGGCAGGTCTTTGGCGAGATATGCGCGCGGCACCCCTCGCAATTATATGAGGCGTTGCTGGAGGGGCTGATCCTGGGCGGTGTTTTGGTGTGGATGGGATTTCGCACCAAGGCGTTTTTGCGGCCCGGCCTGTGTGTTGGCGTGTTTTTGGCGGGCTACGGCGCTGCGCGGTTTGTGGTGGAATTTGTGCGCCAGCCGGATGCGCAATTCATTAGCCCGGGCAATCCGCTTGGGCTTGCGTTGGAAATCAGCGGTTGGGGGCTGACGATGGGGCAGTTGTTATCGCTGCCAATGATCGCGCTGGGGTTGTGGTTGGTGATGGCGGCAAAACGGCATGGTGTTGAGCAGGCTGTTCAGCGGGGCGAATTATGACCGCCCTAAAGGAGATTTTGCTGGAGCGCATTGCGATACAAGGCCCGCTAAGCGTGGCAGAGTATATGCAAGAATGTCTGTTGCATCCGCAGCATGGCTATTACGCGACGCGCGATCCGTTGGGGGTGGCGGGTGATTTCATCACAGCCCCCGAGATCAGCCAGATGTTTGGCGAGATGATCGGCCTTACGCTGGCGCAGGCGTGGTTGGATCAGGGCAGCCCAGAGGTATTTGTGTTGGCCGAGGCAGGCCCCGGACGCGGCACGTTGATGGCAGATATTTTGCGCGCGACGCGGGCGGTGCCGGGGTTTGGGGCGGCGGTACAGGTGCATCTGATTGAGGCGTCACCCGTATTGCGCGCCAAACAGCGCGAGGCATTAGGTGCGGACGTCACATGGCATGATGAAGTCGATCAGTTGCCCGAGTTGCCGTTGTTTTTTGTTGCAAACGAGTTTTTTGATGCGCTGCCTGTGCGCCAGTTTGTACGCGATGGGGAGGCGTGGCGCGAACGCCAGGTGGGCGCGCAAGATGGTGTGCTGGTTTGGGGACTGGGTGCGGCGGCAGCACAGCCTGCCTTGGCGCACCGAATAGAGGATACAAAAGACGGCGATCTGGTAGAGCATTGCGCCGCATTTGCGCCCACGATTGCCACGATCAGTACAAAGATCGAGGCCTATGGTGGCGCGGGTTTGGTGATAGATTACGGCGACTGGCGCTCTTTGGGGGATACGTTGCAGGCAGTGCGTGCCCATGAGGCGCAGGATGTTTTGGCGACACCCGGTTGTGCCGATCTGACCACGCATGTTGATTTTGAGGTGCTGGCGCAGGCCGCAGTGTGTTCACATAGCAGAGTGACCCCGCAGGGCGTTTTTCTAGAGCGGTTGGGAATCACCGCACGGGCAGAAACCTTGGCCAAATCTCTCAGCGGGGAGGCGCTTGGTGCGCATGTTGCTGCACATCAACGCTTGACGCACCCGCATGAAATGGGAAACCTGTTCAAAGTGCTGGCCCTGTTTCCTAGCACTGCTCCCTGCCCTGCTGGATGTACAACATGACCCTAGAAATCCTAACTGATGACGCATTGATGCCGCTGCGGCACGGGTTCTTTACCCGCAAGGGCGGTGCGTCTTCGGGTATATTTCAGGGGTTAAACTGCGGCCCGGGCAGCTCTGATCAACGTGAAATCGTTGAGATAAATCGCCACCGTGTTGCAGAGGCAATGCAGGTCGCGCCGGATCATTTGGCAACGGTGCATCAGGTGCATTCTGCGGATGTGATTCGTGTGGATGGCCCCCTGCCCGACGTGCGACCCAAGGCGGATGCGATGGTGAGCAATACGCCGGGTGTAGCGCTCGCGATTTTGACCGCTGATTGTCAGCCAGTATTGTTCGCAGACCATGAAAACGGTGTCATTGGCGGGGCGCATGCTGGATGGCGCGGGGCGTTGGATGGCGTGCTGGAAGCCACGGTTGAGGCGATGATCCCGCTGGGGGCAAAACGCGAAAACATTGTCGCCACAATCGGCCCTTCGATCAGTCAGGCTGCCTATGAGGTAGGTGCCGATTTCATGGATGAATTTGTGGCAATGGACACAGAGAACACCCGGTTTTTCGCAAATGGCCAAGGGGACCGGTTGCAATTTGATCTGCCCTCCTTTGGCCTGCATCGATTGCGCAGCGCAGGGATCAAAGAGGCCAATTGGACCCGTCACTGCACCTATTCCGACGCTGAACGGTTCTACTCCTACCGCCGTACCACCCACGCAAAAGAAGCCGATTATGGCCGCATGATCTCTGTTATCAGACTGTAGAGCGGGGACTGTGTGGCGTGTGATTCGCGGCATAGGGGCTATATTGGCGTGACTTTTGCCGAAATCTTCCGGCCTTTGCCTTTTCATCAAATTTAACCAATTCTGCCCAATCTCCGCCTTATTCCACCGTCATCTTAAGGTTAACGCAAATAACAAGCCAATGCGCTTTGGGCAGGAGACGGACCATGAAAACCAACACACGCTTTATCAAATCGGTACTGAAAACAGCCAATGAGGAAGCTCCTGTGATGCCTTGGGCCCGTGGCGCACGCCGCCAAGCCTTTATTACAAAGAGAAAAACCAGCGCCTTGAAGCGCGCGGCATAATCGCCAGCGTCGTTAAAATACAGTTGGACAAATCACCGAGGTCGCCCCAATGGCGGCCTTTTCGCTGTTAACCATTTGCGGCCCTGCCCTGTTTCAACGGGGATTCGCTGCGTAGCTGGTGACGCATTTGGGCGTAGGTGCAAATTTGCCGCTACAAGAAAGCGCGTCGCAAACATCTTGCAATAATTTGATTCTGCCCCTATTTAGCTCCTGCGACGTTACCACTATCGACCATCTGCTCCTTTCGGCTCAGTCTTCGATCTTGCACTGACTTTGCCGACCTGCCGCATTCCGTGGGCAGTTTACTTAGGAGAATAACGATGGCTAATGGCACCGTAAAATGGTTTAACACAACTAAAGGTTTCGGCTTTATCGCACCAGACGGCGGCAGCAAAGACGTGTTTGTACACATCTCAGCTGTTGAGCGTTCAGGTCTGACTGGTCTGGCCGACGATCAAAAAGTTACTTTCGACATCGAGCCTGGCCGTGACGGCCGCGAAAGCGCAGTAAACCTGTCGCTGGCGTAAGGCTGACCCCTTTTAGGGATCAAGTCGTCAGATAATTTAGGGCGCTCCGGCAACGGCGCGCCCTTTTCTGTTTCTGGATGTAATAGCTGCGACGGATTTGCGGCGCATCAGATCCGCGAACAACCAGTTTTCGGGCAAATCCCGGGCGCTTTAATCCTCGCGTGCGAGACTGGGCTTAATCCTCGCGTGCGAGGCGGGCCTCAAGCACATCAAAGGGCACACCCGGCTCATCCTTGGCACCCCGAATGACCAGCGATGTTTTCACGCTGGCAACATTATCGGCGGAGGTCAGTTGCTCTGTCAAAAAGGTTTGAAAGCTGCTCAGATCAGGGGCGACGCATTTCAAGACGAAATCCACCTCGCCGTTCAGCATATGACATTCGCGCACCAACGACCATTGGCGGCACCGCTCCTCAAATGCACTGAGATCTGATTCGGCCTGACTGACCAAACCAACCATCGCGAAAACCTGAACCTCAAAACCCAATTCGCGGGCGTCTACTTCTGCGTGATATCCGCGGATATAGCCGGCCTCTTCCAATGTGCGTACGCGGCGCAAACATGGCGGCGCGGATATTCCGACCCGTTTGGCAAGTTCAACATTGGTCATGCGACCGTCGGCCTGCAACTCCGCGAGGATTTTGCGATCGATCGAGTCAAGCCTGGTTCCGGCCATTCTTTTTCTCCGTGAATTTGCGTTTCTTATAGCACCACCCATCCGATGCGCAATAATGTTTCGTCCTCGCGCAACATTATATTAAGGTGCTTTGCCATATCGGAAATATCCCACCCTATGGCAATGGGTGCCCCGCCAGTGACTGCGCGGCTGAATTGGCGATTTTGGGGCGGGGCATGGAGAATTTGAAACGCAAATCACACCAGTTTAGCCCTGCACACAGCGGCGCATGGCGCCACAGCATTGTCAGGGGTTTTCGCGGCCCCTCAGGAAGGTTATATCCCGAGTTCAGGATATCGCTGCAAAGAAAAAGGGTGCCCCATGGCCGACACAACCGCCGACACAAAACACACCAAGGTTCTGATCATCGGCTCTGGCCCGGCGGGATATACGGCGGGCGTCTATGCCAGTCGCGCCATGCTGAACCCGGTTTTGGTGCAAGGTATCGAACCAGGTGGGCAGCTAACCACCACAACCGAGGTTGAAAACTGGCCAGGACACAGCGAAATTCAAGGCCCCGACCTGATGGTAAACATGGAAGCACACGCCAAGGCGATGGGCTGCGAAGTTATCGGCGACATCATCACCTCTGTCGACTTTTCAAAACGCCCCTATGTGGCGCAATCAGACAGCGGCACGGTTTATAGTGCGGATGCGATTATTCTAGCGACGGGCGCACGCGCCAAATGGCTCGGCCTGCCCTCCGAAGAGAAATTCAAAGGCTTTGGCGTATCAGCCTGTGCCACCTGTGATGGTTTCTTTTATCGCGGTCAGGAAATTGTGGTCATCGGTGGCGGCAATACTGCCGTTGAAGAGGCGCTATTTCTGACCAACTTTGCATCAAAGGTAACGCTGATCCACCGTCGGGACGAGTTGCGTTGCGAGAAGATCCTAGAAGATCGCCTGATGAAGAACCCCAAGATTGTGCCCCTTTGGTTCAATCAATTGGAAGAAGTCTATGGCTCCGATATGCCCTTGGGCGTTGAAGGCGTGAAAGTCAAAAACGTGCAAACTGGCGAGATCACCGACATCCCCTGCAAAGGTGTGTTTGTGGCAATCGGCCATGCGCCGTCAAACGAATTGGTCAAAGATGTGCTGGAAACCCATATGGGCGGCTATGTCGTGACCAAACCCGATAGCACGGAAACCACTCTTCCCGGCGTATTTGCCGCTGGCGATTTGACCGATCACAAATATCGTCAGGCCGTCACCAGCGCCGGCATGGGCTGCATGGCCGCACTTGAGGCGGAACGCTGGTTGTCTGAGCAAGACAGCTAACGCCCGTAATCCTGTTATTTCGCATGGCAAATTGAGCGCTGGTCATACACGGACCAGCGTGCGCCTGTTAGGTCGCGATACCCCAATTGGACGGTATAAAAATTGTTCTCAACCTCTTTGATGTGAGCAGAACCGTTTCCCAATTTCGCGACATATTAGCGTCATTCTGCCTGAAAATCCCGTAAACCCTGTGTTGAGTCTTGTACATAAGTCCAGTTCAGAGCAGTAGCGGGGCAAACTGGGCCATTCGGCCATACCCATTTCAAACCTTGTTCCGAGATCAAATATGCCTCTTTCAAATTTACCGCCAATTCCCGAACTTTATGTGTCTTATGACTCTGCGCAGAAAATGAAACTTGAGGCTGCCGATTTGGTGAGCTGGGATCTGACCCCGCGTCAGATTTGTGATCTAGAGCTGCTGATGAATGGTGGGTTTAACCCGCTAAAAGGTTTTTTGACCGAAGCAGATTATAACGGCGTTGTCGACAATCTGCGCCTTGCGGATGGCACGTTGTGGCCCATGCCGATCAATCTGGATGTGAACCCGGATTTCGCCAGTAAATTAGAGCTGGGACAAGACATCGCTCTGCGCGACCAAGAAGGCGTAATCTTGGCCACCATGACGGTCAGTGATCGCTGGGAACCCAATAAATCGCATGAGGCCGAAATGGTGTTTGGCGCAGATGATGACGCGCATCCTGCGGTCAACTATTTGCACAACCAAGCCGGACAAATCTATTTGGGTGGCCCTGTCGTTGGCATCCAACAGCCCGTGCATTATGATTTCCGCGCCCGTCGCGATACACCAAATGAATTGCGCGCCTATTTCCGCAAAATGGGCTGGCGCAAAGTTGTCGCGTTTCAAACGCGCAACCCTCTGCACCGCGCGCATCAGGAGCTGACATTCCGTGCTGCCCGTGAATCACAAGCAAACTTGCTGATCCACCCCGTTGTTGGGATGACCAAACCAGGGGACGTCGACCACTTTACCCGCGTGCGCTGCTATGAGGCTGTGCTGGACAAATATCCTGCCGCGACCACATCCATGAGCCTGCTGAATCTGGCAATGCGTATGGCCGGCCCTCGTGAGGCGGTTTGGCACGGTTTGATCCGTAAAAACCACGGTTGCACCCATTTCATCGTTGGTCGTGATCATGCTGGACCGGGCAAAAACTCTGCCGGTGAGGATTTTTACGGCGCCTATGATGCACAGGATTTGTTCCGCGAGCATCAAGAAGAAATGGGCATCGAAATGGTCGATTTCAAACACATGGTCTATGTGCAGGAACGCGCCCAATACGAACCCAACGACGAGATCGCGGATAAGGATGACGTTACCATTCTGAACATTTCAGGCACCGAACTGCGTCGTCGTCTGTCTGAAGGTCTGGAAATTCCTGAGTGGTTCTCCTTTCCTGAGGTCGTGACAGAGCTGCGCAAAACCAAACCACCGCGCAGCCAGCAAGGCTTTACCGTGTTTTTCACCGGTTTCTCAGGCTCTGGAAAATCCACCATTGCAAACGCCCTAATGGTCAAACTGATGGAAATGGGCGGACGCCCAGTGACATTGCTGGATGGCGATATCGTGCGTAAGAACCTGAGCTCCGAGCTGGGCTTCTCCAAAGAACACCGCGATCTGAACATTCGCCGCATTGGCTATGTTGCCTCTGAGATCACCAAAAACGGCGGCATCGCCATCTGCGCTCCGATCGCGCCCTACGCCACCACACGTCGGGCCGTACGCGAAGATATCGAGCAATTTGGTGCCTTCCTTGAGGTACATGTAGCCACCAGCATCGAAGAGTGTGAACGCCGGGATCGCAAGGGTCTGTATAAACTGGCCCGCGAAGGTAAAATCAAAGAGTTCACAGGAATTTCGGACCCATACGATGTGCCTGCAAACCCCGAAATGCGCATTGAAACAGAAAGCACCGAGGTGGACCATTGCGCCCATCAGGTCATTCTGAAGCTGGAACAGATGGGTCTGATCAAAGGCTGATCATCGCGCACACCCTAGTTTGACTGCGAAAAGGCACCCTTCGGGGTGCCTTTTTGTTACGACGTTTCTACATCTCGACAGCGCTTGAGTTTTTGCGCAAGCAAAAGATCAAGCAAAGTCAGCGCGCCGAAGGCGCTCCGCTTAACAACAGTATCGACATCATGTGTCAGCCACCCTTGGCAAAACGCCCCGCAGCGCCCGCATCTCTGCGCAGTGTTTCATACATGGCTTCATACTGACGCAAGCTCATTCCATAGGTTTTTTGAAAGGCTTTTTCCCAATTATTCCCTTGGCCAATCGCGCGCCAATACTCAAACATCTTTGCCTTGCCATAGCGTTCGCTGAGCAGGTGAACAGCAAAATGGGCAACCTGATACTCTTTGTAGCTACTCATGCTGCCGCTGTTTTTCATATTCGAGAGCGGTTTCTGAATGACCATAGACTTCTTTTGCAGCTTGCTGAGCGAGGGCATTTTGATCCTCATTTGCCGCGTCAAGAAATCCTGCTGCACCACTTCGGCTGTACCCTCGACCATCCACAATGGGCCCAGAATACGTCTATTGCGCGAGCCATAGCCCCCGTCGGCTTTTACATTCCCCAACTCGCGTTGAATGTGGTGCATATACTCATGTGCCATGATCCCTGCGACCCATGGCTTCACTTTGTTGAACCATGCTGCGCCGTATGATTTGGAATGTGGCCAACACAGCAACAATTGGTTCTGATAAGCGACGCCACCATATCGGTTTTGCAATTCGCCGCAAATGTCCTCAATCACCTTTTTCACCCCACCAAGCGAGGCACCGCGCAGCTTCATCAACTCCACTGTGTAATCGGCCAATTTGGCGCGATCATAGGATCCGGCAATATCGACCCTGCTTGCTGGCACAATACCATAGCGCTGCTCAAAAAACCGTTCCGTCAGCGTAAAGGAGGTACGCAAAAGCTTAACCTGCTGGCCCCCAGCGCCCCCGTCAGAGCGCACGGCAAACGGTGTTTGAGAGGGCATCAAGGCCCGCGCCTTGGGGAACGCAGCGCCAATTTCACGGCAATATGACACCGCAGTCATTTTCTTTAGCTTCGGAAGCGCGGCAAGTGCTGGCTTGTTTGTATGCGATGCCTGTAGTTGCAAAAAGGCATTTTTGGTTTGCTGCGTGATCCGCCCGTTTACCGGCCCCGGCGCATGCCCCAACGCTGTCAGCTGTTTCTGCACACAGCTAATATATTCATCTTTACCGGCAATGGCGGCGGTCGATACAAAAGACGCTACTAATGATAGCGACAGCACAAGTCGTTGAAATTTCATAAAACAATCACCTAAAGGGTTTCGACGCAGTGTTAAGCCACAACAACGGGATGCAACATGTGACCCCCTTGTTGAAACAAACATCGCCATTCAAACCTTGCCCAGATCAATAGGCAACGCAAAATTGGCGATGCAATACTCACAACTTAAAGGACAATGACACCAAACTACAATCGCACAAACGACGCGCAGCTGAAAAAGCGCGCGCGCCGTTGAGGGGCATTCAATTTGATAGGGCGCGTGGATTAATGCGCGGCAACCGGGGTGAAATCATTCTGGCGCGCCAGCACATAGGCAAGACTGCGATCCTTAACCAAGGCCAAGCGTTCGCCGTCTGCGGCATGAACCGCATAAAGCGTCTCTGCACCGTCGGCCTGTTCGCGCATATCCTCTGGCAAATCCACCACATTCACCCGGCGCACATATACGATGCGGCTTTCGTCTTGATCGTGAAATTCATAGGGGCTGTTCATGACTGGCCTTTCCTAATCTGGATCGTTTGAACCACGGTTTCAGGGCGTGAGCGCGTCAGATCCACATGCAGCAATCCGTTTTCACTGACTGCCTCGCCCACCTCAACACCATCAGCCAGCACAAACGAGCGCTGAAACTGCCTTGCTGCGATGCCGCGATGCAAAAAGATGCGCTCGTCTTGGTCATCGTTTTGCCGTCCACGTATCACCAATTGGCGATCTTCGACGGTAATCGACAAATCGGTTTCGGCAAATCCCGCCACCGCCAACGTAATGCGGTAGGAATGGTCGGAGGTTTGTTCAATATTAAAGGGTGGATACCCTTCGTTGCCAGTTTTTGCTGTGCGCTCTAGCAGGCGTTCCAGCTGCTCAAATCCTAACATATGTGGATAAGAGCCCAATGTAAGTTTCGTCATCGACACGTCCTCAGCTTTAAGCGACAGTCCAATGTGCGCCCCATTCTGGCAACGCCCATTGTTTGAATATGGGTAAGCCTTTGAGTGAGCGCAAGGGCTTTGCAGCGATAGACGGACAGGCTATGCTAGTGCTCTGACTTAATTCGGGATTCTGCCAGATGAATGCGCCCAGCGACCTGTCGATGGAACAAGATGATGTGTTGCGGGTCGAACTTGAGGTATTCAAGCGCGAACACCGTGATCTGGATGAGGCCATCATGGCGCTTGTTGATCGCGGAACGGGTGATCAGTTGACGATAAAACGCCTGAAAAAGCAGAAACTAACACTCAAAGATCGCATTGCTCGCATCGAAGACAGGTTAACGCCGGATATCATTGCGTAAATGTGCGAATCCGCTATGTTTCGCGCTTTCCCAGCACAAGACAGATACGGCGGCGACACATGACAGATATCAAAGTAGGCATTATCATGGGCAGTCAATCTGATTGGCCCACAATGAAGGGCGCAGCCGAGATTCTGGATGAGCTGGGCATCACCTATGAGACCAAGATCGTCTCGGCCCACCGCACACCGGATCGTTTGTGGACCTATGGCAAGACCGCGGTTGAACGTGGGTTGCAGGTAATTATCGCAGGCGCAGGTGGTGCCGCACATTTGCCCGGCATGATGGCCTCAAAAACCCGCGTGCCTGTTGTTGGCATCCCTGTGCAAACGCGGGCCTTGTCTGGTGTGGATAGCCTATATTCCATCGTGCAGATGCCAAAGGGGTTTCCCGTGGCTACAATGGCGATTGGTTCCGCCGGCGCGGCCAATGGTGCCTTGATGGCGGCAGGGATACTTGCCTTGAATGACGCGGCATTGGCGGCGCGGCTTGATGCTTGGCGCGATGCCCTCTCGGCCTCTATTCCCGACGCACCACAAGATGAACCCCAAGATATTGCATAGGATGCCTCCTAAGATGACTGACACCCCTCTCCCCTTTGGTAGCACAATTGGCATTCTTGGCGGCGGGCAGCTTGGCCGGATGTTATCGGTCGCCGCCTCGCGCCTGGGATATAAAACCCATATATTTGAACCAGGAATGATGCCGCCAGCCGGGCATGTGGCCGATCGCGTCACCACGGCTAGCTATGAGGATATTGATGCGCTGCAACAGTTTGCGCGCGCGGTTGATGTCGTCACCTATGAGTTTGAGAATATCCCCACCGCGGCTCTTGATGCGCTAGATGAAATTCGCCCGATCCGCCCAAATCGACGCACATTGGCGATCAGTCAGGACCGCCTGACAGAAAAGGCGTTTCTGGCGGGTCTTGGCCTGCAAACGGCTCCCTATGCTGATGTCGCCTCATTGGATGACCTGAACGCCGCGATTGAAACCATCGGCACGCCTGCAATTCTGAAAACCCGGCGGTTTGGCTATGATGGCAAGGGCCAAGCTCGGTTGAATACGCCTGCGGATGCCGCACAGGCATGGGCAGATATGGCCGATGCGCCCGCTGTGCTTGAGGGGTTTGTTAATTTCTCACACGAAGTCAGCGTGATTGCCGCGCGCGGGTTGTCTGGCGAAATCGCCTGCTTTGATCCCGGCGAAAATGTCCACGATGCAGGCATATTGCGCACAACCACCGTGCCCGCCCGCCTGAAACCTGCCCAACGCACCGATGCTGTATTGCTGGCTGCGCGCATCCTGAATGAGCTGGAGTATGTCGGCGTAATGGGAGTGGAACTGTTTGTGACACCCCAAGGGTTGATCGTGAACGAGATCGCGCCGCGCGTGCATAATTCTGGTCACTGGACACAAAATGGCTGTGCGGTGGATCAGTTTGAACAACATATCCGCGCCATCACCGGCCTGCCGCTGGGCGACGGCAAACGGCATTCTGATGTGGTGATGGAAAACCTGATTGGCGACGACCTTGCCAGCCTGCCAGAACTTATGGGCCAGCCCCACGCAGCCCTGCATTTATACGGTAAGGATGCGGTCAAACCCGGCCGTAAAATGGGTCACGTAAACCACGTCAAAACCTAAACGCAGACTTTGCGTCAAGCGACAGCGCTGGTGATTTTCCGGAGGAAAATCACCAGCAAATACAGCGCGCCGCAGGCGCTCCGCTTAATAGCGTCTCACCGCATAAACCGTGTGGCGGCTTCACCTGTCAAATAACTAACGCGCCCGCCACATAGCGTGGCCTCAATCCGGCCTGTCACGCTATGCATGATCACCAAATCCGCGCGTTTTCCCACCGTCAAACTGCCCCGGTCAGCCAGACCCAGCACCTGTGCGGGACGTTCCGACACCAAGGTCCAAGCGGTCCCAAATTCCGTGCCCTGCCCCACCAGTCCCATCACCGCCTGACGCAATGCGGGATAGTGATAGTCCGAGGCCAAGGCGTCACAAAACCCTGCCTCAACCAAATCTGCCGCTGAAACATTGCCGGAATGCGATCCCCCACGAACCACATTGGGAGCGCCCAGAACAATGCTGTCCCCTCCTGCGCGTGCGGATTCTGCGGCCTCCAAGGTCTCCGGGAATTCTGAAATCGCCACGCCCATGGCACGCCATTCCTGGCGCGCATCTGCGGTTGCATCATCATGACTGCCCAAAATCACCCCCGTATTCTGTAACCGCTGCGCTAGGGCTGCCAAGGCGACGGGCACCTCATCGCGGCGGGCATAAAGTGCTTGCAACATCTCAAGATGCGCCTCAGGGCTACGCCCGCCTTTTAGGGCTTGTCCGGTTAGGCGCGGCGGGCGTTTACCTGCTGCCAGCGCCTTATGCGGCAGGTGGTCATTGAACACGACATAGGGCACCTGATGTGCCGCTACCAAGGCCTCAAACCGCGCGTAATCCTGCAACATATGGGTTTCAAACCGCAGTTGAGGCAAAATATCCGTCGCCATCTCTGAACGCGCCAGCGCCTCTAGAAAACGCGTGGCGAAATCCGGGCCTCGCATGCCGCCTTCCCAACTGAAAAACTGCGCCAGAACGGCTGTGGTAATCCCATTGGCTGCAAGCTCTGCATCACAAGATGCCAGCCCTTGGGTCAAATCCTTCATCGCGCCACGGCGCGGGGCAAGGTGGCGTTCAAATCCGTCGCCGTGCAGATCAATAATCCCCGGCAATACCCGATACCCGGAGAGATCAATTTGACGTCCACCCGAAGACGCGATTTTCCCCTCAGCAATGCTCAGACTACCCGGCTGCAACCGCCTGTCCTGCAAGACATCGGCCCCGATCAACTCCAGATCAATCATCCCCCGCCCCCTCGCAATCAGTTAGCCAACAAGGCGGCACGCCATTTTCTTGCAATGCGTCAATCGCCTCGGTCAAGCCCATGTCGGGATCAAAGGAACCCTGCTGCAAAAACCGCAAGCTTTGTGCGATTACCAGCGGGCTATTCATCATAAATGTATGCGTTACAGGCAGGACCAGATGATCCGCCATCCCAGACACGCGGGTAGAGGCAACAGATACTTTACCATCATCTGGTCCCGGTATTATCGAAGAATAAAAGGGGCTTAGCGATCTGTTTCCGGCGATCACCCCCAGCGAAAAATCCGCTGGCGGCAGCCGAGAGGGCAAGCCATCCGTGCCAAGCTGCATTCCGGCTGGCCCGTTGATCCAGCCAAAGGCCTCAATCTGACCCAAGACATCCACCAACTCCGATCCCTGATTTGGAGGGCCCAACATCACCACATGCCCCACCCGATCGGGACGGTTTTCAATCAGCCAATGACGCAGCAAAATCCCCCCCATACTATGGGTGATGAAATGCACCGTCGGCGCGTCAGCACAACCTGCCACTGCCGCATTCAGGGTTGGCCCCGCCAATACCTGCACCGTCGCATCGGTTGAGGCATAATCAGGCCGTACCACCTGATATCCTGAGGCTTTTAATGCGGCCTCCATCACGACGAAACTGCCCTTGCCCCGCGCCAAACCGTGCAGCAACACGACGCACTCCGCCGCCGCAACTGGGGCCGAAATCATGACTGAAATCAGCATGCATATATATGATAGAATTCTCATCCGCCCGAGATAACCTCTTTGACCCCGCGACAAAAGGGGCTGACCCCTGAAACCCTCGCATTGGGGAATGCAGCGAAGCGATGTCTAGGATGTTTTAGGCAAAACGCCTGTTTCAAATGTTTCGCTAAACGCATTAAGATAGCCCAAACCGGACACCACTGGGCGGCCAAATGAACAAAGCATTCACCAAAGAAGAAGACGGCAGCACCCCACCAAACCTGCCCGACCTGCCGCTTAGCCCGCACCCTAATCATGTCACCCAGCGCGGATTGCAATTATTGCGCGACATACGCAGCACGCAGGAGGTTGAGGTGGCCCGCCTGCGCGCCAATCGCGACTTTCTCGGGGATCTATATCCGCTGGCGATTGCGGAACGTGATCTGCGCTATACCGAAGCGCGGCTTGCCTCTGCCATTTTGACAGAGCCGGCGCAGGGGCCGCTGACAAAGGTGTGTTTTGGGGCTGATACCACGGTTGAGGACGAAAACGGCGTATCTGCGACCTACCGTATTGTCGGGGAGGATGAAGCCGAGCCACGGGTTGGCTTGATCTCGGCGCATTCACCGCTGGCGCGGGCCTTGCTTGAGGCGGGGATCGGGGATGTGGTGGATTGGGTCAAACCGGGCGGCACGGTGGAGTTGGAAGTGATGAGCATCTCCGCGCCCGCGCCTTAGCCTGCTAGTCATTCTTTGGCGATTTTACCTGCGTGGGTATAAGTGACAGCAAAACGCCGCCCAGAACCAAGGCCGCAGCAAGGATAAAGCGCAAACTCGCCCCCTCCCCCAACAGTAAAACACCGCCGCAAAGGGCAATCACGGGCACAGTCAATTGCGCCACGGCGGCGCGTGTGGCCCCAAGAGCAGGCAAAATGCGATACCACAATGCATAGCCCATGCCAGAGGTCACCACCCCAGATAGCACCGCCAAGCCAAACCCTAATGGTTGGATGGATGGCGCAGGCCCGCTGCCTGACAAGGTGATGAATGCCAGCGCCACAGCAATCGGGGCCGCCAGCAGGAAATTCATCGCCGTGGCCTGTAGCGGGTCATCTTCGCCCCGACCAACAAGAGAATATGCCCCCCATCCAAACCCGGCCAACACCATCGACACCACATGCCATAGGGGCAGGCTTAACTGGCCATCGGGCCACAGCAACCAGACCAAACCACCAAAGGCCGCGCTGGCACCTACCCACCGCAAAGCGCCGGGCCGCTCGCCACCAAAAACCGCCCAAGAAAACATCGTGATTTGCACCATGCCAAATAGGATCAGCGCGCCCAGCCCAGCATCAAGCGCGCCATAAGCCAGCGAAAACCCGAATATATATAGCAGCAATGCCCCCACGCCGAGAACCCGCCGCCATCCGCCCAACCCAAACCCTTTGCGTTGCGCAATGACCAACACCGCCAACGCCAACCCGCCAGAGCCCAGACGCAAGGCACCAAACAGCATGGCATCCATGCCCCCATCGACCAGCGCCATCCGGTTCAGGACCGAATTGGCGGCAAAGGCGATCATTGTCAGGCTGGTCAAAAGAAATAGCTGCATGGGCGCGACCATGCGCGCACCCTGTGAATTTGACAAGCGTCAGGCAGCCTCAACTTGCTGTGATACACGGCGATCATTGATCACAGTAATGCGATTCATGCAGCGATATTCAGGCAGGTAATCGGCCACGGCATAATGCATCGTCACACGGTTATCCCACATGG
>CAXIAD010000043.1:0-24113 GCA_964021645.1 uncultured Cognatishimia sp.
CCTCATCCAGTTGAGTTCGGCATGTACTACAGCTGCTAAGCTGTTAATATCACGACCCAAAAGGCGCTCTTCGGAGCGCCTTTTTTTGCGACAACGCGGTCAACGCACCCTCAAATCGACAGGTGCCCGCGCGCCCGACCACACCCAAATCAAAACAGCGTGCCGCAGGCACACCGCAAAAGCGTTTCGAGTAAAACCTGAAACACGGGTTTTGCACGAAACGCCCGCGTCATTCATATATCTCGCAGCACCCCGTCTTTTCTCTGCATCAGGTTAAAGACGAGACGCATAAGGTCACGCCCCCTCAATCAGACGCAGCGCTTGGCCCATCGGCTCCCTTGCCCTCAGGGCACCACCCCACCTTTTCATCCGTGAAAATATGGGACTTACGATCAAATTTCGGCGCATCATCCAAGGCCCCGGCTGGCACCATGACCGTGCGCTCATCCAAACACACATAAGGCAGCGCCGATCCACAATCGCGACAAAACGCATTGCGAAACCCCGTATCTGGCAGGGTATATGTGGCAACCTCGGCCTGCCCGTGCAGCCAGTTCAGCTCCCCATCCGCGACAAATAAATTCGACACATGCGCCGATCCGGTCACCCGACGACACCGATCACAATAACAGTAAAACAGATCGTCAAACCGGTTCTCTATTTCAAAAACCACCTGCCCACACAGACAGCGCCCCGTCACACAGCTTCCAACTTTATCGCCCATATCACCCCCCTTGTTTCCCCTACATTGCGTGAAAAGCGCCGTCAAAACACCTCACTTTCAAAAAATCCGCGCAGAAAAACTATCCCGGCATACAAAAAGCGAAGCTAGATGTCGCAGATGAACACGACTCGACATAGGTGTCCAACCCATCCTGAACCTGCATTTTCCAGGAGCCATCCAATGACCGACCACCATCGCGACATCAGAAAAATTGACCCCAGCCGCGGGACAACATTGGGCGATGCCACGCCAAACGACAACAACCGCATTGAAATTGGCCCCACCCAATTGGCCTTTCGCGAATGGGAGGCCGCAGGCCTGCAACTGCCAAACTTGCAAAACCTGCGCAGCCACCGACTAGAGCGCCTGACCAAATTCATCAATGACCGTGGTTATGGCGGCCTCTTGGTGTTTGATCCGCTCAACATCCGTTACGCCACCGATTCCACCAATATGCAGCTCTGGAACACCCACAATCCGTTTCGCGCGCTGATGGTTTGTGCTGACGGCTATATGGTGATCTGGGATTACAAAAACTCACCCTTCCTCAGCACCTTCAACCCCCATGTGCGCGAACAACGCTCGGGCGCCGATCTGTTTTATTTTGATCGCGGCGACAAGGTCGACGTGCAGGCCGATATCTTCTCAAACGAGGTCCGCATCCTGCTAGAGGAACACTCAGGCGGCAACAAACGTCTCGCCGTTGACAAGATCATGATCGAGGGCCTGCGCGCCCTTGAGGCCCAAGACCTGCAAATCATGCCCGGCGAAGAGCTGACCGAGAAATGCCGCGCCGTAAAAGGCCCCGATGAAATCCTCGCCATGCGCTGCGCCAATCACGCTTGCGAAACCGCCGTGTATGAAATGGAAAAATTCGCCCGCGAAAACGTGCCCAATGGCTCCACCTCCGAGGATGACATCTGGGCCGTTCTACACGCCGAAAACATCCGCCGTGGCGGTGAATGGATAGAAACCCGCCTGCTCGCCTCTGGCCCGCGCACCAATCCCTGGTTTCAGGAATGCGGCCCGCGCATCACCCAAAACAACGAAATCATCAGCTTTGACACCGATCTCGTGGGTGCCTACGGCATTTGCATCGACATTTCACGCAGCTGGTGGATTGGCGAAGAAAAACCCCCGGCAGAGATGATCTATGCCATGCAGCATGGCCATGAACACATCATGCACAATATGGAGTTGCTCAAACCCGGCGTGAATATCCAAGACCTGACCCACATGTGCCACCCGCTTGATGCGCAATATCAAAAACAGAAATACGGCTGTATGATGCATGGTGTCGGCCTATGTGACGAATGGCCCCTTGTTGCCTACCCCGATCAGCTGGTCCCCGGTGCTTTTGACTATGAGCTAGAGGCGGGCATGGTCCTCTGTGTTGAGGCACTTGTCAGCCCCGAAGGCGGCGACTTTTCTATCAAACTCGAAGATCAGGTTTTGATTACCGAAGATGGCTATGAAAACCTCACCAAATATCCCTTTGATCCGGTTCTTATGGGCACAGCCTAGATACCGTTGCCCCAAAAAAGGTGGGCAAAAACACCCCATAACATCACCACCAAGGCCCCGATACTCACGCGGGGCCTTATTTCGTTTCCCCCTTCAAAGACCACAGTGCCCCAACGCGCCATTTCACTCGCGGTCACCATCCCGTGACACAGCCACTTCGCCCCTTGGCGCGCGCGGCCTCATGCCACACATTAGACCCAACTGATGATGCTGGCTAACGCGGGGAACCCACAATCTGACCCACAGATTTACGCGCACCGCATAAAGGACACCGCGACATGACTACCGAACGTATCACATTTGCCGGCCATAACGGCGACACCCTATCGGCCCGCCTTGATCTGCCTGATGGGCCTGTTCTGGCAACCGCGCTATTTGCCCATTGCTTCACCTGCTCCAAGGATATCCCCGCCGCCCGCCGCATCGCGGGCCGTCTGGCCAGCATGGGAATAGCCGTGCTGCGGTTCGATTTTACCGGCCTTGGTCACTCCGCAGGTGAATTCGCAAACACAACCTTCTCGTCAAATGTCCAGGATCTGGTTGCCGCCACGGCCTACCTCCAAGGGCGCAACATGGCCCCCGCCCTGCTGATTGGTCACTCGTTAGGCGGTGCAGCAGTGCTGCGCGCCGCCTCTGAAATCCCCTCGGCCCGCGCGGTTGTCACCCTTGGCGCGCCTTATGACCCCGAACATGTCATCCATAATTTTGGTGGCGCATTGACCGATATCAACGAAAATGGCTCTGCCGAAGTATGCTTGGGCGGGCGCCCCTTCTTGATCCGCAAAGAGTTTGTCCAAGACGTCGCTGCCAGCAATCTGGCTCCGGCCATTGCCACGCTCAAACGTGCCTTGCTGGTCATGCATGCCCCCCGCGACGCCACCGTTAGCATCGACAACGCAGCAGAGATTTTTGCCGCCGCCAAACACCCCAAAAGCTTTGTCACTCTGGACAATGCCGATCACCTGATCAGCCAGCCCGATGATGCCGAATATGCGGCCGAGGTGATATCAGCTTGGGCCGCGCGCTATCTCACCCTCACCCCACCTGCCCCGCCAATCGGTGCCCCCGAAGGTGTCATTCGCATATCCGAAGCAGGCCCCGACGGCTTTTTGCAGGATATCAACGCGGGCCCCTTCCACCACACCCTCGCAGATGAGCCCCTCGCCTATGGCGGCACCAACAAAGGCATGACCCCCTACGGCTTTCTCGCAGCCGGCCTTGGCGCCTGCACCTCAATGACCATCCGCATGTACGCCCGCCGCAAAGGCTGGCCACTTGATCATGTCTGGGTGGATGTCTGCCACGACAAGGTCCACGCACAGGACGCCGAAACCGGCAGCGGCGAAAAAATCGACAGCTTCAAACGGGTGATCCACCTTGATGGCAAACTCGACGCAACCCAACGCCAGCGCCTGCTCGAAATCGCCGATAAATGCCCCGTTCACCGCACGCTTGAGCGCGTGAGCAACGTCATAACCCAACTCGCCGACGTCTAATCCTTTTACCGTGGTCCAATCTCAGCTGAAATAATTGCTCTCGCGCCCCAAAATTTGGCGTGGGAGCGTTGAAACGCTTTAGCGTTTTAACCTGAGGCAAAGCCCCGACAAGCTCTCATCACTGCGCAAACGGTCACATATTTACACGCAAACACGTGCAAGAAACGCCTAAAGCGTCTCGCCTTTAACTTGAAGCATATGAAAAACCAATGTCCCGAGAGCGCCGGAGGCGCGGCAGGGTATTGGTGATACAAATTCAAGGCGAGCCGCTCTATTTTGCGAAAACACCCTCGCTCAGATCACCCGATTCGCCCTGAAACTGCAACTTTCCGGGCTGAACAGCCACATCATAACAGGCCCAACCACCCGCAGGTGGCCATTGGCTACAGTATTGGTTACCGCGAACCTCCCACCGCCCCCAACTGTCATGACCCGCATTATAAAGCGTGCGTCCAGAGGCATAGAACCTCTGCGTCGCGTTTACATAAATCACAGTTCGGCCCGTCAGCTGGGTCGCAATCTGCTCGCCGCTTAACACGCGCCACTCTTCAGATTGCGCCGCGCTACAGACCATCATCGCAGCGCAAGCATAGGCAATAACTCGCATATTACCGGTGTCCTTGACCACAAACATGCTTTTTTGGCTGACGGGGTTTGCGCAGCTTGCTTAATCGTGACGACGCGGTTTGCGTGATGGTTGCGTTACTTTGCGTGACCGCCACCGACTGATCACTCGTCACAACCTTCGGCGTCTCTTGCGCCACTGCAGCGCCACCAAATACCATTAATACAAGGGCAATACGTTTCATTTGTCTCTCCTGACTTGCCGCCAACTCCTGCACAGTCTAAACCGCGCGCATTGCACATGAACTACACAAGGTCGTGACATGATCCCTCGCTATTCCCGCCCCGAAATGGTTGCCGTCTGGTCACCAGAAACCAAATTCCGCATCTGGTACGAAATCGAGGCACATGCGTGTGACGCGATGGCCGATCTAGGTGTGATTCCGCGTGAAAACGCCGATGCCGTATGGAAAGCCAAAGACGTCACTTTTGATGTCGCCCGCATTGACGAGATCGAGGCCGTGACCAAACATGACGTCATCGCGTTCCTAACACACTTGGCCGAGCACGTCGGCTCTGACGAGGCGCGTTTTGTGCACCAAGGCATGACCAGCTCTGATGTTCTGGACACCTGCTTTAACCTGCAACTCGTCAAAGCAGCCGATATTCTACTCGCCGATATGGATGCGCTTCTTGCCGCTCTAAAACGTCGCGCGATGGAACACAAAGACACCCTGCGCGTTGGCCGTTCTCACGGTATTCACGCCGAGCCCACCACCATGGGCCTGACCTTTGCGCGTTTCTACGCCGAAATGGATCGTAACAAACGCCGCTTGGTCACTGCTCGCGAAGAAATCGCCACCGGCGCGATTTCCGGTGCGGTTGGCACATTTGCCAATATCGACCCCGCCGTAGAAGAGCACGTTTGCGCCAAACTGGGCCTGATCGCTGAACCGATCAGCACGCAGGTCATTCCGCGCGACCGTCACGCTGCGTTTTTCGCCGCTCTTGGTGTTGTCGCCAGCTCGATCGAAAACGTCGCCACCGAGGTGCGCCATATGCAGCGCACCGAAGTGCTTGAGGGTGCGGAATTCTTCTCTGCGGGCCAAAAAGGCTCCTCTGCGATGCCGCACAAGAAAAACCCGGTGCTGACCGAAAACCTGACAGGTCTGGCCCGTACCGTGCGTATGGCCGTGATCCCTGCGATGGAAAACGTGACCCTCTGGCATGAACGCGACATCTCGCATTCCTCCGTTGAACGCGCCATTGGCCCAGACACCACAATCACGCTTGATTTTGCGTTGAACCGTTTGACAGGCGTGATCGACAAAATGTTGATCTACCCAGATAACATGCTGGCAAACATGAATAAATTCAGCGGTCTGGTCATGTCACAACGTGTGCTTTTGGCCCTCACACAAGCCGGTGTTTCACGCGAAGACAGCTACAAACTGGTGCAGCGCAACGCGATGAAAGTCTGGGAAGACGGCAAAGACTTCAAAACCGAGTTGCTCGGCGATGATGAGGTTTTGGCCGCTCTTACTGTTGAGGAAATCGAAGACAAATTCGACCTCGGCTATCATACCAAACATGTGAACACGATTTTCGCCCGCGTATTTGGCGAATAATCTCACCTGTGTTACCTTTGGGGCCTCTGACGACGTGAGGCCCCAAAGATGAAACTGCTATATACCGCCACTGTTATCTTATTTTTCCCGGCTGTCACGATGGCTGGATCTTGTCATGATCATGTGAAACAGGCGATGTCCTGCGCGCCCGGCACAACTTGGCACGCCCAATCTGGCAGCTGTAAAACCCTGCCCAACAGTTAACCCATCACCGCCAGTCATGCGCCGCTCTGGCGGCCTCATGGGCCATTTTTTCACGCCCTAACTATAGTAAACACCTTGCCATACAGTTTTATTCAGTCACATTATTTTCATGTGCAATGGCCTTCAAAACAAGCGAAGCTGGTCTGGAAATATCAAGTTTCAACTTACTAGGATGGAGATTTACCTCGTGAAACATATTCTAAACACCCTGACACGCAGCGCCGCAATTGTTGCGGTTGGCCTTGTTCCCACCTTCGCATTTTCCGCTGGTAGCGAGGACAGCACCTCTCCGCCAAAGACCACTAAAACCACTAAAAAATGTTGGTTTGGCAAAGTCTGGGACAAAGAAACCCAAAAATGCGTCAAGCCAGACGAGTCAGGCTACAGCCAAGAGGGTCTGATCAACGCCGTGCGCGAATTGGCCTATGCGGGTCGCTATGAAGATGCGCAAACAGTGTTGGCGGCAATGGCCGATCAACAGGATGACCGGGTGTTGACCTATTGGGGTTTCACGCATCGTAAATTGGGCGATGTCACATTGGGAATGGCCTTCTACAATCAGGCGATTGCCCAGAACCCTGACAACATCCTTGCGCGCTCGTATATGGGTCAGGCCCATGTTTTGGCGGGCGAGGTTGAGCTGGCCTCCCTTCAACTCACCGAAATCCAGCAGCGCGGCGGCACTGGCACTTGGGCAGAGCAATCCTTGTCCAAAGCGATCACCACCGGCGAGACTTTCAGCTACTAAATCGCTTCGGGATAGGTTTGGCGCGCCTGCCTGTCCCGAAATGCTTTGATCTTGAGGGTTTCTTCACTCTTGAATGGTTATCTGCCTTCAAAGTGACGGAGCCACCAAATGAGCAATATGAAACCTGTGGCGCAGCTTCCTCCTCCTGCGCCACATACCAAAGCATCGGGCCTCACGCGCAAGCAAAAGGCAGCGATAATCGTGCGTTTCCTGCTCAACGAGGGCGCGGAGGTGCCCCTAACCGAACTATCCGATGCAATGCAGGCCGATCTGACCCAACAAATGGGCGGCATGCGCTATATTGATCGTGACACGCTGGCATCCGTCGTGATGGAATTCGCTGAGGAGCTTGAGGGGATAGGCCTCGCCTTTCCCAAGGGGATCGCAGGGGCGCTCTCCGCACTTGAGGGTAAAATCAGCCCGATCACCGCCGCGCGTCTACGCAAAGAGGCCGGCGTGCGCCAATCCGGTGATCCGTGGCAGCGATTGCGTGATCTGGATATCGCTAAACTTGTTCCCATTCTTGAAACCGAAAGCACCGAGGTCGCCGCCGTCATGCTCTCCAAGCTTGACGTTGCCAAGGCCGCCGAACTACTGGGCCACCTCCCCGGAGACAAGGCACGCAGCATCACCTATGCCGTCTCCCTGACCGATGCCGTCACGCCCGAGGCTGTGGACCGTATCGGCATCTCTCTGGCGGCTCAGCTTGATGATCAACCCATCCGCGCCTTTATTGATGAACCCGTGGACCGCGTTGGCGCCATCCTGAATTTCTCTCCCGCCGCCACCCGCGATGACGTGCTCACCGGACTTGAGGAGGCAGACTCGGGTTTCGCCAAACAGGTCCGCAAGGCGATCTTCACCTTTGTTAATATCCGCGAACGCATCAATCCCCGCGATGTGCCAAAAATCGTGCGCGACGTAGAACAAGGCGCGCTTGTTCAGGCTCTCGCCATCGCCCTCGCCACCGAAGGGGATATGCAAGACACCGCCGAATTTATTCTGGCCAATATGTCCAGCCGCCTTGCCGATCAGCTGCGCGAATCCGTGGAAGAGGCGGGTAAAGTCTCTCAAAAAGACGGGGATGAGGCCCAGAATGCTGTGGTCGCTGTCATCCGTGATCTGAACGCCAATGGTGAAATCCAATATTTGGAACCCGAAGAAGAGGAAGAGGAATAGCGCCTAATCCTCAAAAGCATGTCGCCAGCCATTCACAGAATGCTGCGGATGCACGCTTTTCAGATGGGCCTACATTTCTCTGGACCATATAATGTGACTGCCCGACCAAGACGGGCTCTCCAACAATTTTGATCTGGCGCCCTGCCTCGATGGCTTGCTCGGCGAACCGCTCAATCATAATCGCACACCCGCTTTCTGCGGCGGCTAATTCACAGGCAGCTACAGAGGTATCTACGACAAGACGCGGGGACGTGGCGTTGTGCAGAAGGGTATGGGCTGCAAGATAGCGGGCCCAATGATCATCAAACCCCAACACATGGATGGTGTCGCACCGGAGCAAGTCCGCAGGTGCCGTGATGGATTTTGCGGTTTTCGCGCCGCAGACGGGAACAATGCGTTCGTTTGACAGTTTGACCATATGGTTTTCAGAATTGTTGTATGGGGCAAGCAAAATGTCGACATCCACCGGGTGCCCTTCAAGATCGTTTTGCCACAGAGATGTGACAAGTTTGATCCCAATGCCGGGATAGGTGTCCAAAAACGTTGAAAGCTTCGGAGATAACCAGATGATCATTGCTGCCGATGCGCGCACAATGATGGTGGTTTTCAGCTCTGGCCCGAACAACCCGTTCGTCGAAAATTCAATATGTTCAAGGGCATCGCGAACCGAAATCAAATAGGCCTGCCCAATGTCGGTTAGCTGTAGGCTTTTGGCACGGCGGATGAACAAATTTTGCCCCAACTTACCCTCCAGCGCCTTAATGTGTTGGCTGACGGCTGTTTGGGTAAGCCCAAGTTCATGGCTTGCCGCTGTGAAACTTAAATGGCGCGCGGCGGCTTCAAATGTTCGCAGCCAGTTCAGGTTGAGGTTTTTCTTCATCACCCAATCATAAATTATTTATGCTCATGGCTGCAATTAGTTTCGTTTAACTTCACAACGCTAACTCGGTACACATCCCTATCCGGCTGAGTAAAACAGCCAACAATTCATGGGAGAGTGTTATGCCAGTCCTCAATCTAGACACCAAAGCGGACATGGCTCTGAACCTTGTCGATCTTACGCGGTATCCAATTGTTGATCTTGATAACGGCGCAGGCGCGGCATTTCTGAAAGACTGTCAGCAGCATATGGATGTGCATGGCTGGTGTAATTTGGATGGGTTTATCCGCCCTGATGCACTCGCCGCCTTGGAGGAAGAATCCAGCAATCTGCTGCCAACCGCTGACATTCTGACGATCAAGCGAAATATATATCAGGGTGCAATCGACCCATCCCTGCCCAAGGATGACCCTAGACGTCGTGAATATGTGCATGTTGCAACCCAGTTGGCCGATGATCAACTGCCCGCAAACACACTGATTCAGCAACTCTACAAGTCTGACCTTCTCACCGACTTTGTCCGCCGCGTACAACAAAAGCCGGTGCTTTATCGCTGCGCTGATGAATTTCAGGCTTTGAATGTTGTCGCTTTGCACCCCAAAAGCTGGCACGCATGGCATTATGACACGACCGAATGCACGGTCACCTTGCTTTTGAAAGCCGCTGAAAGGGGGGGGGATTTTGCTTTCCTACCGAATTCGCGCACGGATGAGACCGAAGATCGGGAGGCCGTAGATCGTCTGCTTGCCGGAGATATGTCGCACGCCAAAAAGTTTGACCGAGGTGCAGGCACATTTACCCTGTTTCGCGGGGGCTATTCACTGCATGGCGTCACCGAAGTTTTCGGAACACATCCCAGAATCACAGCGATCATGACCTATGACGAGCAGCCGGACCGTGTGAGCAGTGACGACATCAACGTGCGCATCTACGGCAAGCGTGTTAAAAATATTCTCGCGGATCGCGCCGCAGCACAGACCAAAACACATAAGGATAAATCTCAATGAAAACGGCACTCCTCGTGATTGATGTCCAAATGGCGCTGGCGCATGAAGATGCCGCCGGAACTCCCCGATCTTGCCCACAAGCATCTGAAAACATTGGTCGATTGCTGACCCAATTTCGCGCAACGGATGACAAAATCATCCATGTTCACCACCATGGGCATGATCTGGATGATCCTTTCCACGCCGATGCCCCCGGTGCCGCAGTTCAACCGTTTGCGACCCCGATGCACGACGAAAAGGTGATCATTAAGTACGTCTCCAGCGCATTCGCCGGCACATCTCTAGAGGCCGATTTGCGCGCCTCAAACATTGGACGTGTGATCATCTGCGGCGCAACCGCCAATCATTGCGCGGAATCTGCTGCGCGATCTGCCAGCAGCCTTGGTTTTGATATGGTTTATGCTTCTGATGCGGTTTGGGCTTATGGGGCCACAGGGCCGGACGGGATTGAACATTCTGCTGAGCAAATTCACTCGGTCACTCTGGCAAACCTTCATGGTGAATTTGGCGCGGTCCAATCCACCGAAGAGATACTCGCCACAGCTTAACAATCGCGCCCCACATCGCTGCGCACTGGCCACCTGCCCTTGCGAATGCAGTCACAGCAATTTATGTCTGACACCGCACCCTTGCTGTCAGGTCCATCACCAATGCCCTCCCCCGCCCCAAATTTTCTGCATCGCTTCGGTGACTTTTGGGTCAACCTGATCCTGACGGGCATTATTCGCGGCGTGCTGGCTCTGCCCTATCATATCCGTGTGCCGATGACCGGCTGGATCGTGTCGCGCGTCATCGCCCCGCTTGCGGGCTACAACAAACGCGTGCGCAACAACCTCGCCTATGTCTGGCCCGACCTCCCCGAATCCGAGGTGGCCCGCCTGTGTCGCGCTGTTCCAGACAATGCCGGGCGCACCATGATAGAGATTTACTCAGGTGCCGAATTCACCCGCCGCATTGCCGATGTCACCCCCAAAGGGCCCGGCCTCGCAGCCCTTGATCAGGCCCACGCCGATGGCCGCCCGATCATTTTGGTAAGCGGACACTTCGGCAACTACGATGCCTTTCGCTCTGCGATCCATCAACGGGGTCACACCGTCGGCGCGCTTTATCGCGACATGAATAACGCCCAGTTTAATGACCACTATGTTAAGGCGATGAATTCAATCGCACAGCCCATGTTTGTACGCGGGCGTCGCGGTCTGGCCGAGATGGTGAAATTTCTACGCGGCGGCAATACCGTCGCCCTGCTGTCAGATCAATATTACGGCCAAGGCAAGGTGATCACCTTTTTCGGCAAACCCACCCCTGCCGCCACTTCTGCCGCCGAAATGGCCCTGAAATATGATGCGCTGCTGTTACCGATCTACGGTATTCGCCAACCTGATGGCCTTAGCTTTGAGGTGATTGTCGAGGATGCAGTGCCTCACACGGATGCCGTCACAATGATGCAGCATCTTTCGGACAGCCTGGAGGCCCGCGTGCGCGCACATCCAGAGCAATGGTTGTGGATTCACAAACGTTGGAAGCCAGAGATGGCCGAGCAAGACGCCCGCCGCCACCTCCCGAAATCCGAATAAAAAATCATCAAATAATACGTAAAATCAATACCCTAGTTCAATTGCAACGCGGCCTCGATCGCCCCATGACCCTTGCGTTGAACCAGAATGACAATCTCGTCATTGCCCATCACCGGTGCCATGATTTCCAGCGGTTTACGCGTATCCCATTCGCCCAACATGTCCCAGCTGGTGACGATATTGGCATAGGAAATGGTGCGGCCCGCGTTTTCCCCGCGCTTGATATTCACTGTGCTTTCACGTTTGAAACGCACCAGTTGCACCATCAGACGTTCATCCATCGGTGTGGCGCATTTCAGATCAATCGTCACCGTATCTCCGCGCCGTTTCGCCTCGACTGTGACCTCTGATTTGGCTTTGGCATGGGATTTAACCAGGTTGCGCACGGCCCCCGGCTTTGTGCCAATCACATGGTCTGTGCCGCCAATAATCAATTGCGGTGTGTAAACAGACCGGTGCCCGGCGGCGCGCGCATAATCACGCTGTCGCTTGGTAAAGGCAGGGCTGGCAAAGGCATCTTTCCAGCCGATGTAATCCCAATAATCCACATGCAACGATAGGGCGATAACGCCTTTTTGCTTCGCTAGTTGGTCTCTGAAAAACGCATCAGCGGGGGGGCAGGATGAACATCCCTGCGAGGTATATAGCTCCACCACCACAGGACGATCCGCCGCAAGTGCCGCCGAGCTAAGTCCAAATCCGGCCCCAAAGGAGACCCCAACACCGACTAATACCAGCCAGATTGTCGCGATTTTGCGCATCATTGACGTCATTAACAGATTCCTTAGTTTTGCACTGCCCTATGTCTATGCCTTGTTGTGCGTAATAACCAATCAAGGTTTTGCGAGGGGGCCGTAATGATTTCCCCTGTTCATATTACTATCAGTGTCTGGGTAATTCACAAAATACACGATTTCGGCATGCCGTTGTATACAAAATTGTACAAACCCTCTTGAATGCTGCGCAATGTTACGTCAAAAGCTACCCAGCAAGACCCCAATTTCAGTTGAGAGGGAAGCCAAAATGCCCATCACCGTCGGACAAGATACCGCCAAGACACGCAAATCCCTTAGCGTGAATGGCAAATCTATTTCCTATTATTCGATTCCTGCCGCCCAAGAGGCCGGCCTGGGAGATTTCTCCAAACTTCCCGCCGCCCTAAAGGTGGTGTTGGAAAACATGTTGCGATTTGAAGACGGCGGTTTTTCCGTTTCAGTCGACGACATCAAAGCATTTGCTGAGTGGGCTGCCAAAGGCGGCAAGAACCCTCGCGAAATCGCCTATCGCCCTGCCCGCGTTCTGATGCAGGATTTCACCGGCGTTCCAGCCGTTGTTGATCTGGCCGCCATGCGCGACGGGATCAAGGCATTGGGGGGCGACGCCCAGAAAATCAACCCGCTGAACCCTGTGGACCTAGTGATTGACCACTCTGTCATGATTGACGAGTTCGGCAATCCGCGCGCATTCCAGATGAATGTTGACCGCGAATATGAACGCAACATGGAGCGTTACCAGTTCCTGAAATGGGGCCAAGGCGCGTTTAACAACTTCCGCGTTGTCCCCCCCGGAACCGGTATCTGCCATCAGGTCAACCTTGAGTATCTGTCCCAAACCGTCTGGAGCGACACCGACCAGAACGGCGATGAAGTCGCCTACCCCGATACGCTTGTTGGCACCGACAGCCACACCACCATGGTTAACGGCGCTGCTGTTCTGGGTTGGGGCGTTGGCGGGATTGAGGCCGAGGCCGCAATGCTGGGCCAACCGATCTCCATGCTCATCCCCGAGGTCATCGGCTTTGAGCTGACCGGCGAAATGATGGAAGGCACTACAGGCACCGACCTCGTGCTAAAAGTCGTCGAACTGCTCCGCGCCAAGGGTGTTGTTGGCAAATTCGTCGAATTCTTCGGCACAGGCCTTGACCGCCTACCCTTAGCTGACCGCGCAACCATCGCCAATATGGCACCAGAATACGGCGCGACCTGTGGCTTCTTCCCGATTGATGCAGAAACCATCCGCTACCTGGAAAACACAGGCCGTGACAAGGATCGCATCGCTCTGGTTGAGGCATACGCCAAGGCCAACGGTTTCTGGCGCGACGCAGATTATGCGCCCGTCTACACCGACACGCTCGGCCTTGATATGGGCACCATCGTGCCTGCGATCTCTGGTCCCAAGCGTCCACAGGACTATGTCGCCCTGACTGCCGCCAAATCCGCCTTCGCCAATGAAATGGCCGAAACCTTCAAACGCCCCATGGGCAAAGAAGTGGCCGTCAAAGGCGAAGATTACACCATGGAAAGCGGCAAGGTCGTGATCGCCTCGATCACCTCTTGCACCAACACATCCAACCCCTACGTCATGATCGGCGCGGGCCTTGTGGCACGCAAAGCCGCCGCATTGGGACTGGATCGCAAACCTTGGGTGAAAACTTCCCTCGCCCCCGGCTCCCAAGTTGTCTCCCATTATCTTGAGGCCGCCGGCCTACAAGAAGACCTCGACAAAGTGGGCTTCAACCTTGTTGGCTATGGCTGCACCACCTGCATCGGTAACTCCGGCCCCATTCAGGCCGAACTCTCCGAGGCCATCGCAGAAGGCGATCTTGTTGCCACCGCAGTCCTATCAGGCAACCGTAACTTTGAGGGACGTATTTCCCCCGACGTGCGCGCCAACTATCTGGCCTCACCGCCGCTGGTTGTCGCCTATGCGCTTGCGGGCACTATGGATATCAATCTGGCCACCGATCCCATCGCACAAACACCCGATGGCACCGATGTTTACCTGAAAGATATCTGGCCCAGCACCCAAGAGGTCGCCGACCTCGTGCAGCAAACCGTCACCCGCGAAGCATTCCTGTCCAAATACGCAGATGTCTTCAAAGGCGACGAAAAATGGCAGGCCGTCGAAACCACCGACGCCGAGACATATGACTGGCCCGCAGAATCGACCTACATCCAAAACCCACCCTACTTTCAGGGCATGGGCACAGAGCCGGGCACGATTTCCAACATCTCCGGTGCCAAGGTTCTCGCCATTCTGGGTGATATGGTCACAACCGACCACATCTCTCCTGCGGGCGGCTTTGCGCAATCCACCCCTGCCGGGCAATATCTGATGGATCGTCAGGTGCCTGTCCGTGAGTTCAACTCATACGGCTCGCGTCGTGGCAACCACGAGATCATGATGCGCGGCACCTTCGCCAACATCCGCATCAAAAACGAGATGCTCGATGGGGTTGAGGGCGGCTACACCAAAGGCCCCGATGGCGCGCAAACCTCGATCTATGACGCCTCCATGGCCTATCAAGAGGCTGGCACACCGCTGGTCATCTTTGGCGGCGAACAATATGGCGCTGGCTCCTCACGCGATTGGGCTGCCAAAGGCACCGCATTGCTGGGCGTCAAAGCCGTCATCGCCGAAAGCTTTGAGCGTATTCACCGCTCCAACCTTGTGGGCATGGGCGTTATCCCGTTCGAATTCACCGCAGGCGACTCGCGCAAATCCTTGGGTTTGACCGGCGATGAGATTGTTGCGATTTCCGGTCTGGACACGATCAAACCGCTACAAGAGGTTCCTTGCGCCATCACCTATCCAGATGGCACCGAGAAAACCATCACAGTGAAATGTCGCATCGATACCGCGCCCGAGATTGAATATATCGAGCACGGCGGCGTTCTACATTACGTGCTGCGGAACCTCGCAAAATCGTAATCGACCCAAATTGCTAGAATAAATTAACCCTCGCCTTCTTGGCGGGGGTTTTTCTTTACCTTCTGTTCGCATCTCACTGCCATCCTCTCCTAAACGCGTTAACAGGACCAAGGGATGCCATGAACGAAGCAGTCGTTGTTACCATTCACCCGCCGCCAGAAACGCACAGTGATTTTGCAAAGCAGGCGGGCGCTATGACGCGCGAAACCCGCAGCCATCCGGGCTGTCTTGCCGCCCATCTGTGTGATGCGCCAGAGCGGGGGGAGATCGTGATTTTTCAACTATGGACAGATTCCCAAGCGCAAATCGATTATCTGTCATGGCGCGCGGAAAAGGGCGATTTTGACAAGTTAAGCGAGCTTTTGGAGATTGAACCTGATTTTCGCACATATCGGTGTGAATGATCTGCGGCTCACGCCAAAGCTCAAATCAGGATCATAATCTGGGTTCGAAAAATAATTGGCCGGGAAATGCCCCTACGGGCCGGTCATTAACTGCGGGCCGGTCATTAACCATGATTCGCGCAATTTGGCGCTGAAATGTACATTTCAGAGCGCGAAAGTATCATTTCACCACTTTCGAAAATTCTTAACCCTGCGCACCTTGCCTTGCGATGCTGCGCAACACACAGCATATTGTGCCGGATCTTAGCGGCGCTTGGGGAACACGTGCCCAAAAACCGTGGTTAACAGCGCGAACGCTGCTCAGATCACTCCTCAGCGGCCTCCATGGCGGGCCGCAGGCGGTTTGTGAGTTCACGTTGTGTTAAGGGTCCGGCGACACGCAGCAAAATTTTGCCGTCACCATCTACAAGATAGGTTTCAGGAACCCCGTAAACCCCCCAATTCAAAGCCATTTTTCCATTCGTATCCGCGCCGACCGCGGTAAACGGGTCGCCCAGATCTCTCAGGAATTTCAGGGCTTTTTCTGGCTGGTCTTTGTAGTTGATCCCATAGACGTCAATTCCCTCGGCTTGCAAATCAATCAGCGTCGGATGTTCAACCCGGCAAGGCGCGCACCAGCTGGCCCAGAAATTCACGAGTTTCAGCTTGCCATCACGCAGGCTTTCATCTGTGAAAATATCTTTATTACCAAGTACTTCTAGGGTGATCGCCGGGGCAGGTTTCCCCTGAAGAGCCGTTGGCAATTCATTTGGGTTGTCGCGGTTCATGCCAAACAGGAACAGCCCCGCAAGGCCCAAGAATATAACCGGTGGTGCCATCATCAGAGGAGAAAATTTAGCCATTGCGTCTTTCCTCTGCTTTTTGCAGATTTTTCAATGCTTTACGCGATTTTCTAACGCTTGCTAAAACCAAAACGGCCAACATCACAAAGGATGCCCCATAGGCCGACAGCACAACTTCCGCATATTTGCCAAGATCAATCATCCCATCCGCTCCCGAGCTTCCAACGCACGACACCGTCTGATGCGTATTTCAGTGCGTGTCCGTAACAGCACTAAGGATATGAAAAGTAACGTAAATCCGGCTATGCACACCAGCAATGGCAGGTAGAAAACATCGGCCACATTCTTCTCTTTATCCAATGACAGGGATGCCCCTTGGTGCAGCCCTTGGTTCCAGAAATTAACCGCATAACGGCTCAGTAATGCAAAAACCGATCCCACTAAACATAAAACCGAAGTCAAATCCGCCGCCGTGTCAGGATCATCGATCGCCTCCCACAGCGCGATATAGCCCAGATAGAACATAAATAGGATCAGAAAAGACGTCAGGCGCGGATCCCACGCCCACCATGTTCCCCACATGGGTTGCCCCCAAATTGCCCCTGTTATCAATGCGATAAGTGTCATCGTCATGCCCACAGGTGCCGCGGCCTTGGCGGCCAATGCAGACACATGGTGGCGCCGGATCAACCAAACAAGCGAGGTCACGAGCATCATCAACCATGCGTTGATCGCCAATAGGGCCGCCGGCACATGCAGATAGATAATCTTAACAGTCGCCCCCTGACGATAGTCATCCGGCGTGAAGAAAAAACCCCAAACCAATCCACCTACCAAAGCGATACCAGCCAAAACCGACACCCACGGAACAACCACATCAGCGGTTCGACTGAATTTGGCTGGGTTCGCATATTCCCAAAGTGACGCCATGAGTTACCCCGTTTTCCTAAATTCCGTTAACGCAAATTTACGCGCAAAACCAACGCACTGGCAAAGGGCAATAATGCAATTGTCCCAAATGTGATCCCCGCCAACATCAAAGCAGGTGTTGATGTGGCCAACCCTTCGGCGCCCCGCCGTGCAAGCTCAGCCCCGAACACCAACGTGGGTATATAAAGCGGCAACACCAGCATCGACAACAGTAAGCCGCCCCGCTTTATCCCCACAGTCAATGCGCCCGCAAAGACCCCAATCACACTAAGGGCTGGCGTCCCAATCAACAACGAAAGCAACAACCACGCATACCCACTATCCGCCAAGCCCAACAATAGACCAAGTAACGGCGCGACAAGCGTCAGGGGCAGCCCTGTTGTAATCCAATGAACCAAGGCTTTGGTGACAACAATCGCCTCTAACGGGATGGGTGACGTGGCCATCAGATCCAACGACCCATCCTCCCAATCCAGCGCGAATATCCGGTCCAGTGACAAAAGGCAGGACAGCAATGCGCCCAACCACAAAACGCCCGGCGCAATTCGGGAGAGAATTTCTCTTTCCGGTCCGACGCCTAGGGGAATAAGCACTGTCACAATGAGAAAAAACGCCAACCCAAGCCCAAAACCGCCACCCGTACGAAAGGCCAGCTTTAGGTCACGGGAGAGCAAAGCAATCACAAGAAATCCCGATCAAAATCGTCTGTTTCAGCAGAAATAACTGCCCGAAACGGTTCAAGATCAAGGGTTCTAGCGGTTAAGCCGAGATCAATATGCGTGGCGATCAACGCTGTGCCACCATTTGCCAGATGCGCACCGACAACCTTGGCAAACTTGGCAATCGAAGCTGTATCCAGCGACACAGTCGGTTCATCCAAGACCCATACTGATCGCCCAGTCACAAGCAATCTCGCCAGCCCCAGTCGGCGTTTTTGACCTGCCGAAAGAGTCCCACCCAACCGATCCATCAGATCGACCAAATCAAAAGCGGCCACAGCGGCATCAATGCTGGATTGCCCAAATATGTCAGACCAAAATTGAAGGTTTTCTGCCACGGTCAAAGTCGCCTTTAGCCCGTCAGAATGCGCGGCATAGGCGATGCTGTCTTCTTCACAGATAACCCGACCGGACACCATCGGCTGCAATCCCGCCACAGTGCGCAACAGGGCAGTTTTACCGATACCGTTCGCGCCCTGAAGGATCAGCGCCTGCCCCGACGGGACATCAAAGCCAACCTTATCAAGGAGACGTACCCCACCGCGGGCAATGGTTAGATCTTCTGCTACAAGCGTCATGAAAATTGTTTACCCGATCGCCCGTGGAGCCAAAAGCGAAATTCGGCGTTTTGCCTGATCAAACCGGAAGCAATGCAGCTGCGACCCGGCGTCCCTCAGAAAGAAGAATGTTAAAGGTTCGGCAGGCCGACGTACTTTGCATAGGTTCAACCCCGATTTCGGCCTCCTCCAACGCACGGGTAAATTCGCGCGGTGGATGGCTTATTTCGGCACCTGTACCAATCAGTAATACGTCAATTTTCCCGGCGAATTCCAACAAGCTGGCCAAATCGTCAAAGCCACCCCAACTTTGGGCACCATTGGCATGCGCCAACATGGGGCCATGAATAACATTGCCGCCGATCCGAAAAAAGCCAGGCCCATAGCTGTCGATAGGCTGTGCATCGGAAAACTCTATTTCAGATAGCTTCATTTTGCCCTCGCGAAAGTGGAACCGCCCTAATTTGGAAACCTAGTCGATATTTGCGAATTGATTGCCCGCAGTCGCATCCTGTTTGGACCAATCGCGTTTGACCCCAAGCCGATACAACACAGCCGACGCCACAAACACAGAAGAGTATGTCCCAACGATAACGCCCCAAATCATGGCAAAGACAAAACCGCGAATTACATCACCGCCAAGTACAAACAGGGAAATCAAGGCTAAGAGAGTAGTCACAGACGTCATGACCGTACGGCTAAGCGTCTCGTTGATAGATTGATTGAGTACGTCCTTCAGATCCATCTTTTTGAACTTTCTGAGGTTTTCCCGTACCCGGTCAAAAACCACAACAGTATCGTTCAAAGAATACCCAACGATCGTCAGCAACGCCGCGATAATGGCCAGATCAAAGCGGATTTGCAGGGCGGAAAACACACCGATTGTCAGAACAACATCATGCACGAGGGCTGCAACCGCGCCGACAGCAAACTGCCATTCGAACCGCAGCCAAATGTAAACAAGCACCGCTGCTATCGCCAAAAGCACGGCGATGACAGCTGATGTGATCAATTCGCCTGATACTTTGGGGCCCACTGATTCCACTGAAATAAATGTGATGTCAGGCGCTACGGCCTGCAAAGCGAGTTCGACATTCGCAACAAGATCTACCGTTGCAGCCTCTTGCCCTTGCTGTGCCTGAATTCGGATCATGGTGACGTTTTGATCTTCTTCAAAACTCGGGTCGAAAACCTCGGTGATGGTGATATCGCCTAGACCAAGAGGTGCCAGCGCATCCCTGTAGCCGCCGATATCAACCGTCTGCGCGCTTTCAGTTCTGAATGTTGTACCACCCCTGAAATCAATCCCAAAATTCAACCCTTGGGCGAAAAATGAAATTAGGGCCAGAATGACCAACACGCCGGAAAACCCGAGTGTCAGTTTGGACTTTCCAAAAAAGTCCCATTTGGTGTCCTGAGGAACAAGTCTAAGGCGCATTGATTAAACCTCGATTTTCTTAGGACGACGTTTTTCGAACCAGATGATGATGATCAACCGGGTAACGAAAATCGCCGTGAACACAGACGTCAGAATGCCAAGGCCCAGCGTGATCGCAAACCCGCGAACAGGACCAGATCCCATAACAAATAGGATAACGGCAGTAAGGAACGTGGTGATATTTGCATCAATAATCGCGCTCAGTGCTTTTTCGTACCCAAGGTCGATCGCGCGGGCTGGCCCTTTTGAGGTTTTGAGTTCCTCACGGATACGTTCAAACACCAGCACATTCGCATCAACTGCCATACCGATGGTCAACACGATCCCCGCGATCCCCGGCAGGGTCAGCGTTGCGCCGATCAAGGACAGCAAGCCAAAGATCAGACCCACATTGATGATCAACGCGATATTCGCGAACAGACCAAAGGTGCCATAGCTAAGGTACATAAAGATCAAAACGGCAGCAAAGGCGACGATACAGGCGATTTTACCCGCCTCGATACTGTCTTTGCCCAGCTCCGGGCCGATGGTGCGCTCTTCGATGAATTGCAACTCTGCGGGCAATGCACCGGCGCGCAGCAGCACCGCTAGGTTGGTTGTTTCCTCAACGGAAAACCGCCCTGTGATGATGCCTGACCCGCCCGGAATGTGGGATTGAATAACTGGCGCGCTGATTACCTCGTCATCTAGAACGATGGCAAAAGGCGATCCGATGTTTTCGGCGGTGTAGTTACCGAATTTGCGTGCACCAGTCGTGTTGAACCTGAATGATACCGCAGGGCGCCCGTTTTGATCAAACGACGGCTGGGCATCAACCAACTCATCTCCACTAACAACTGCGGCGCTTTCAACAGTGTAAAATGCGCCCGCTTCGTCCACCGAAGGCAAAACCTCATTGCCCGGTCCTGCATTAGCGTCCGCATCAGAACCACGTCCAACGACGGGTAAGAATTTCAACTGGGCTGTTTTGCCAATGATTTTTTTCAATTCAGCAGCCGAGCCAATGCCCGGAACCTGAATCAAAATGCGATCTGTGCCTTGACGTTGAATGGTTGGCTCTCTTGTGCCAACTTCATCAATCCGGCGACGGATGATCTCCAGCGACTGGCGCATTGTACGCTCATCAGTTGCCAGTTTTTCAGCCTCGGACAAGGTGATGACAACCTGAGCGCCATCAGCGCGAATATCCAGATCGGACGCCCCTGCCCCTGTTACAGAAACAACAGGGCGCGCAATCGTTCGCACAAAATCAACTGCCATATCAATCGCTTCGGGTTTGCTGATTTTGACGCGCAGCACATCTGGCGCACTTGGCTGCAAGCGAATGGTGCCGATTGTGGTGCGCTCGGCACGCAGCAAATCACGCACTTCAGGCCACATGCCCTTTAGGCGCGTTTCATAGACATCCGTCACCCTCACTTCGGCCAAAAGATGCGCACCACCGCGCAAATCAAGACCCAGATTAACCAATGAGCGTGGCAAATAATCCGGCCAAAGCGCGAGGTGGGCCTCAAGATCAGGATTGGTAATCCCGCTTTCAACAGCTACCCGCGCATCATTATGTGTCTCGACCCGCGTATAAAACGCATTGGGCATAGCCAACAATAATCCAAGTGCACAAAGCCCCCAGATCAGGACTCGCTTCCAGAGGTCGATTTGCAACATAATGATACGCCTGTAGTTCGGATTTAGGACTGAGCTGGTTCAGTTTTAGAACGCACATCGGCGATGGTCGATTGAACGACGCGCACTTTGACGCCTTCGGACAACTCAACCTCAACTTCGTTGTCGTCCTTAACTTTCACAACTTTGCCGATCAGGCCACCTTGTGTCACCACTTGATCACCACGGCGCAACGCTGCGATCATCGCTTGATGCATTTTAACCTTTTTCTGCTGTGGGCGGATCAGCAGGAAATACATGATCGCAAAAATCAGGATGAGTGGGAGAAACTGGCCAATGGCGTCCATGAGTTTTATCCTTGTTATTTGGCGGGTAGGCCCCGCGAATTTGCAGGGAACCTATGTTCCCCCGTCCATATATGCAAGGTCGGAAAGATCAATAAAACAAGACATAACGCTGACCCCGTAGGACAGACCCAAATATGTCCTACACAAGCACATCTTGCGGGAGATTTGGTATGCAATTCTCGATTTCATAACATGTTTGGTGGGCATATCGGACGCCGTTTTCTCCCAATAAAACATGCGATCTGTGGCCACAATTCCCCGAATGCACGCTTACGATTACTCAAGTAATGCGTCATAAGGATGGTATTGAATGATTCACCATAAAGGACCTGTTCCATGCATGACATCCGCATGATCCGCGAAACCCCGGCCGCTTTTGATGCCGCTTTATCACGTCGTGGAGATGCGCCGATGTCCTCCGAATTGTTGGCGGTAGACGAGCAGCGTCGCGCGACAATCACGGCAGCAGAAACAGCACAAGCCGAACAAAACAAAGCGTCCAAGGCCGTAGGTGCCGCAAAAGCGTCTGGTGACGAGGCCGAATTTGAGCGGCTTCGCGCATTGGTCGGCGAGAAGAAAGCCGAAGTCGCCGCGATGAATGGCGAGGCCAAAGAGCTGGACGCGAAACTCATTGATATGTTGGCACGCATCGCCAATTTGCCCGCAGAAGATGTCCCTGATGGGGCCGATGAGGACGACAACATCGAAGTCGCACGTTGGGGCACGCCTACTGAGATATCCTTTGCTGCAAAGGAGCATTTCGACATTGGTGGCGTTAAGGGCGCAATGGATTTCGACACGGCCGCAAAACTGTCTGGTAGCCGTTTTGTTATGCTAAAGGGCGCAGTTTCCCGCATCCACCGTGCGCTGGCACAATTCATGATTGATACTCATGTCGATAAAAACGGTCTGACAGAGTACACGACACCGGTTTTGGTGCGTGATGAAGCGATGTATGGCACCGACAAACTGCCCAAGTTTGGCGAAGACAGCTATCAAACCACAAACGGTTGGTGGCTAATCCCAACCTCTGAGGTGACTCTGACCTATTCGATCGCCGGTGACGTGCTGGAAGAAAGTGCGCTTCCGATCCGTATGACGGCACATACATTGTGTTTCCGTTCCGAGGCGGGCTCTGCTGGTCGTGACACATCCGGGATGCTGCGCCAACACCAGTTTGAAAAGGTTGAAATGGTTTCAATCACGCACCCAGAGTCAAGCGATGCAGAGCAAAAGCGCATGTTGCGCTGTGCCGAGGCTTTGCTGGAAGCGTTAAAGATTCCCTACCGCACCGTCCTGTTGTGCACAGGTGATATAGGTTTCGGCGCGAAACGTACCTATGACATCGAGGCGTGGTTGCCGGGACAAAACGCCTATCGCGAGATTTCGTCCGTATCTACAACCGGTGATTTTCAGGCACGGCGTATGAATGCGCGCTACAAACCCGCCGATGGTGGAAAGCCAGCCTATGTGCATACGCTGAACGGGTCAGGTTTGGCCGTCGGTCGCTGCCTGATCGCTGTGTTGGAAAATGGCCAGCAAGAGGATGGATCGGTTAAGTTACCAGATGTTCTTAGCCCCTACCTCGGCGGGAAAAACATCCTGACAGCTGATGGTAAGTTGGCCTAATTTTGAGTTTGCCCGTGATCATTTAGCACGGGCAAACGCCTTTTACGGTTCAAAATAGGGGAAAGGCATTCATCTAATTCGAATGCCTCATACCGCTGAAAACCCAACCATCTGATTATTCTCTTCGTCGTAAAGCTTCCACTTTAGGCAGCGGGGAATTTCGCCCCAATTCACCTTCACAGAGTTCAGATGCGGCGCTACCTCGCGATAACATGTCTTCAAATTGTAGCTGGGAATCATTGCATTTAGGTGGTGTAAATCGTGATAGGCAATATTCGCGGTGACAAAATCAAACACGCTGCCCAAATCCAACACCGATGTGTTTGATAAAGCAGCGGATTCAAACGTCAATTCAGGCTTGCGCCCCCAATGGGCGGCTTCGAAATTATGCACCACATATGGAATAAGCGCGCCCGGTGATACGCCCAGATAAATTGCCCCT
>CAXIAD010000044.1:0-23690 GCA_964021645.1 uncultured Cognatishimia sp.
GTTTCGGAAAGGGGTGTGATGGGGTGGAACTGTCTGAGTGGGGCGTGAGCCCCCCCGATTATGAATCGGAGGGGGGAGTTGATAGTTGTTGTTAGCTGAGCGCGCGTTTCAGGGCCGGGATCTGATTGAGGATCAGAAGATCAAAGGTGAGCACGGCGAGCAGGGTGAGGCCAACCATAGGAAAGGCCAGTGAGGTAAAGAGGCCAATGACAACGGCCCCTTTCCAGAATGGCAAATCCGCAGGCACGGGCGGTGCCGAGAGGCGGCCTGCGTGGCTGGGCCGGCGTTTCAGCCACATCACGACGCCGGACACGCTAACAAAGATCACAGCGAGGCAGAACAGCGTGTTTAGGATGAGATTCCACATGCCCATCAACCCCATATGCAGAGGGACACTGACCGCCATGGTTTTACCCATAAGAGAGTAGTCCTGAAACCGAACATCAGCGAGAATTTTCCCGGTGTATTGATCTACGTGAACGGTGACGTCGCCCATTGGGTCGGTTGAATCGCTGCTCATGCTGTCGCGGTTCAGGGTCCACACGCCTGTTTCATTGCGGGGATAGGCCACGCGGAACCGCCCGTCGAGACCCAGCTGGCGCCCCAAGGCAACCAGACTGTCGATGGTGATTGGCGTGCCTGTTGGGATGCCCGTTATCCCGACATCAGAGCCTGACGCGGGCATGGGGGTTTGTTCAAGTGGCCAAGGGACATCGTTTGTGCTGCCATGGTTCATGCTGGCGTGGATGTCATCGGATAGGGGGACATTGTCCCATTTTTCGGCGGGGAAACTGCTCCATGCTTGGACAAATTTGCCCCCCCAGATGCCAGCCCATGACAGGCCCGAGATCAGAAAAAGAACCAAGAGGGCCGAAATCCAAAAGCCAACCACGGCGTGCAAGCTTTTCCACAAGGCGCGGCCACGGGCCGCGAAATTGGGGATCAGCATGCTGGCGGCATTGCCACGTGGCCACCAGATATAAAGGCCCGTTAAAACCAAGACGAGGCCAAGGCCTGCGGCGATTTCAATCAAACGATCCCCGGTGTCGCCCAACAGGAGTGTGCTGTGGATATTATCCGCCAGATCGTACCACCCTGCGCGGCGGTCCCATGTTTCGATCACCTCGCCCGAATAGGGGTTTAGAGCAACCATACGTGGGCCGTTGTCAGTGTTAACGCGGAAAACCGTCGCTAGATTCGCGGCTTTGGGCCCGACCCATTCTGCGATGGTGCCGGGAATGGCTGCGGTGGCGATATCGGCCTGTTGTGAAACGGGCAGAGGATCACCGGTGATGGCGACCGTGATTTTCTCGCCATCACGCCCGTCAAACTGGGTGAGGAACATCATCATCATACCGGTGATGGCCAGCATGATCATAAAGGGCACCACATAAAGGGCGGCATAGAAATGCCAGCGCCATGCGGCAAAGTAGAATTTTTCGGCGAGAGGGTTTTTCGGCGTCGGCGTTGCATCGTTGGACGCAGGGCGCACGGGGTCGATTTGGCTAGTGAATGCCATTAGAAATCTCCAGATCGGAACGGGGCCTTACGCGGGGCGCAGGCCATATCAAGATGAATGTGTTCAGAAATCAGGAGAGGGTCGGGGGGCCACGGGCATCATAACGCCAGTCAAATCCAGCGCTGTGGTGGGTGAAGTCCCGGTGCTGCCAGCGGGCAGTCATGGGGGAGGCAAGTGTGAGGACAATCACCGGTGCAGGTGTTAGAGCCGTTGGAGATGCGCTGCCAAAAGGGCAAGAGCGGTCATCCATTTGTTCGTTTGGAGTATGATCATCCCCGAGATCAACAAGCTGCTCGACAATGCCGTCTGGGGTACAGATCACCAGCACCATTTTGCCGTCGGTCGTGGTTGCAGGCATCCATCCGCGTGGAACGGAACTGGCGAGAACCAGAACCACAAGCAACAGGGCAGATGCGATGCGTTGGACCATTACTTCAGATTGGAAATAAGCGCGCGCAGGGTTTCGAGGCCGTCGCCCTTTTCGCTGGAAGTAAGGACGATTTCCGGGAAGGCGGCAGGGTGGCGCGCAAGGGTGCCCCGAACCTGATCCAGAATCTTCTCACGGTCGATCTCTTTGACTTTGTCAGCCTTGGTCATGACGACCTGAAAGGTAACGGCGGAACTATCCAAGAGGGACATGATTTCCTCGTCAACGGCTTTTACTCCGTGGCGCATATCGACCAGCACAAAGGCACGGCGCAAGCTGGCACGCCCGGACAGGTATTGTTTGAGCAGTTTTTGCCATTTCGCGATGACAGCCAGCGGCGCATTGGCAAAGCCATAGCCGGGCAAATCCACGAGGTAGTGGCTTTCGGTCAGGGTGAAAAAGTTGATTTCCTGCGTGCGCCCCGGTGTGTTGGAGGCCCGCGCCAGACGAGTGCGGTTGGTGAGCGCATTGATCAGGCTGGATTTACCGACGTTTGAGCGGCCTGCGAAGCAAACCTCAATCCGGTCATCACCGGGCAGGCCAGACATCGCAACGACACCTTTGAGGAAGTCACTGTTGCTGCCTGAGAAAAGCTTGCGGCCCTTTTCACGGCTAATATCGTCTGGTTCTTCGACCAGTGGGAAGGGCAATTGCATTAGAGAACCTCAATCGTGTCGCCGGTGGCGATATCGCCGGATTTGGTAACAACGGCATAAATGCCGAAATGTTGGTGATCGCCAATGCGTTTAAGCGCGCCTAGCGTATCAGCGTCGCGCGTACCGGTTATGGGATCAGCCGTGGTCGCAAGGCAACGCACGATGGGGTCGCGGACGGATAATTCGGTGGTGCCAATGCGCAGTGTTTTACCTGCCCAAGACAGTTCTTCCCATGCGGGCAGACCGTCAAAATGGATATTACAACGCCACCGCAAAGGGGAGATATCCTGCTCAAGCTCTGCCGATACAGCATCGTTTGAGGCCAAGTTTATCAAGCTGACAGAGGGGTAATCCGTATCGGTCATGCCCCGGTCAGGCACGCGGTGGATCGCCGCAGATTGGGCGCGGTCTTCGGGCATCAAGGGACGGACCCATTCAAGAAACGCCTCGGCCTGGGTGTCGGGATCAAAGGTCAGGTCATCGCGTTCAGGGTGGGTGAGGGTGATCTGACCACTGGCCTGATCTACCTGAGAATTGATCGCCATCAATGACGCTGCTTTGGCCCCGCGCGAGTAGTTTTGGCAGGGTGACCAAGCTGAGCCGTCGGTTTTGGCAGACTCGTGCGCCACTGCCCAGCGGCGATCCCATGGCATCGTCTGCCCCTCGGTCAGAGAGACCCGTTGCAGGGCCTCACGACCGTGGCTTTTGATGGGATGACGCCAAAGGGCAGTGATGCGCATGGTCATTAGCTGTCGGCCTTTGGCTTACGCTTAAAGCTGGACAGGATGTTGCCGAACACATCGGCTTTATAGCCGTGTGTGCGCATGATCAAATACTGTTGCGTGAACGTAATCGTGTTGTTCGCGATCCAGTAAATCACCAAGCCGGAGGCAAAGCTGCCGAGCATGAACATAAAGACCCAAGGCATCCAAGCGAAAATCATTTTCTGTGTTGCGTCAGTTGGTGCCGGATTCAGTTTCTGCTGTAGCCACATTGAAATGCCCAGCAAGATTGGCAGAACACCAAGCGACAAAATAAACAGGATTGAACCGGGTTCTGGAGTCGAGAACGGCAACAGTCCAAACAGGTTCAAGATGGATGATGGATCGGGCGCAGACAGGTCGGTGATCCAGCCCAACCAAGGGGCGTGACGCAATTCAAGCGTGACGAAGATCACCTTGTAGAGGGAAAAGAAGATCGGGATCTGGATAAGGATCGGTAGACACCCAGAGGCCGGGTTTACCTTTTCCTTTTTGTAGAGCGCCATCATCTCTTGTTGTACTTTTTGGCGATCATCGCCGGCCTTTTCCTTGAGCTTCTCCATTTCTGGTTGCAGCTCTTTCATCTTGGCCATTGAGGCGTAGGATTTATAGGCTAGCGGGAAGACGAGGATTTTGATGAGGACGGTCAGTGCGATAATCGACCAACCCATATTGCCGATAACAGTATTCAGCCAATGCAGCAGGGCAAACATCGGTTTGGTGAAGAAAAAGAACCAACCCCAATCAATGCTGTTGAGAAAGCCCTGAACGCCTCCCTCATTTTCATAGTCTTTGATGGTGGCCCATTCTTTGGCACCTGCGAACAATTCGCTGTCGACCGTTACGGTATCACCGGGTGCGAGCGTTTGCGTGGGCATCACTGCTTCGGTTTGGTAAATGTCGCGGCGTTCGTCATATTTGGTGACGGATTTGAAGGCGCTGTCCTGTGCCGGGATCAATGTCGCCATCCAGTAGTGATCGGTAAAACCGACCCAGCCGTTTGAAGTCACTTGTGTGGCTAGTGCCTTGGCACCTTCGCGGGGATCAAAGGCATAATCGGTCACGTCGTCATAGTCGGTTTCGCTGAGTTCGCCGTCGGCCATGCTGATGACGCCCTCGTGCAGAATGAAGAAGTTCTTCATTCCCTCGGGTTCACCGTGGCGTGCCAGAATGCCGTAAGCGGCCAAAGAAACGGTGCCTGCGCCGGTGTTCTCAACAGATTGAGAGACCGAGAACATGTAGTTCTCGTCAATCGAGATTTCACGACGGAATGTGAGGCCCGATCCATTATCCCATGCGAGGATAACAGGCGATGCTGCGGTTAGCGTGTCGCCAGATTCGATTGACCAAAGTGTGTTGGCACCTGGCACTTGCTCTGGTGTTAAGCCTTGGCCGGGGGCCCAGCCGTAAAGCGCATAGAAGGCGCCGGGCTGACCAACAGGAGAGAGAAAGGTAACTGTTGGCGAATCTGGTTTTTGTGTTTCGCGGTAGTCGGTCAGGTGAAGATCATCGAGGCGACCGCCAAGCAATGAGATCGAGCCGCTCAGGCGATCAGTTGCAATGTCTAGGCGTGGGGCCTCAGATGCCTCGGTTGTGGCTGCGGTTTCGGCGGCCAAGGTTGTTTCGGCAGTTGGTGTGGCCGTCGGCGTCGTTACAGTGGTTGCAACCGCATTGGGATCCGCGGGAAGCTGTTCTGGCGGTGGAAAAAACACCAGCCACACCACGAGCACCACGGCGCTGAGGACCATTGCGAGGATAAGGTTCTTATTCTGATCGTCCATTGCGGAGGGCCACCTGTTCTTCTTCGCCGTGGCGCATCACTGTTGGAATACAGCGGTGCGGCACGCACACATAGGGATTCTGCGTCAGCGCGCGACCAATCACAGGGGTCGTGCAGACACAATTACTCACCGCTCGTTCAACAGAGAAGGGCCAGAAAGGTCAAGTGGATTGTTGGGCGAAGGCCATGGATAAAAGGGTTCTGAGGGGGGAACGCGGCCTTTGGGCGCATTTCAGGCGGGCACGGGCCCAAAATTTGGGAATGCGCGACTGGAGGGAGAAGTGGTGTGTCTGGAGAAGGCTATCCGGTTTCGCGGCCGATTTGCGGAGGTGTTTCCAGCTTTGCGGTGTGCTTTTGCATCCACGCCATGGTTTTGGAAAAGGGCATGGGGCGGGCGATACCGTAGCCCTGAACATGGGCGCAGCCAAGCTGTGCAAGGATCGCGTGCTCCCCAGCGGTTTCCACACCTTCGGCCAGCGTATCCATGCCAAGACGTTCGGCCATGGTTACGATCGCGGCAATCAGGCGTTGCTGTTCTGGGTCTTGATCAGCCTTCATTACGAATGAGCGATCAATCTTAAGGCGGGACACAGCGAAGCGGCGGATAGAAGAAATCGAGGCATGGCCCGTGCCAAAATCATCCAAATCAATACGGCAACCAAGCTTTGCCAAGCCATTGATGTTACGTGCAATGATATCATCCGGAGAATTCGCCACCACGGTTTCCAGAACTTCGATGGCGATTCTGTCTGGTGTGATGTCAAATCGATCCATTTCCCATTTTATCTTGTCGATCAGGGAGGGGTTTCTGAGTTCGTCGCCTGCGAAATTCACCCCGACTTGTGGCACAATGTAGCCAGCACTTTCCCAAGCGCGCAGGGCAGTTAGGGATTGATGCAACATAAGGTCGGCAAGGCGCTCAAGCTGACCTGTCTGTTCAAGCGTTTCGAGGAATTCGATCGGGGGAATGGTGCCGCGTTCGGGGTGTTCCCAGCGGGCCAAAGCCTCAAACCCGGTAACATGACCGGTGTCGGTGGAGACCTGTGGCTGAAACCACGCCCTGATCTGACCATTCGCCAAGGCACTTGACGCCTCATCATGCAGTTTGTCACGTTTGACCGCGGTGCGGCGCATATCATCAGAATAGGCGCGAATCGCAGATGGGCCAGCGCGCTGTGCCTCTTTGAGAGCCAATTCAGCCGCCCGCAGATACGACTCGGTCGTAATATCGGGCACACGCGAGGCCATGCAAAAGCCCACAGAGCAGGATGAATACAGGGTCGTTGCATCTAGAGTCACGGGCTCCTCAACGGAAGCCTGTAAGCGGGCCGCAAGTTGAATGCAGATTTCAAGATCTAGGTGGCGTACAGGGTTGAGGCAAATCGCGAATTGGCAGTCGCCGGTACGGGCAACAATGTCAGTGTCCCGCAGCCCCGCCGAAATGCGGGAACTGACCCGCCGTAACACCTGTTCAGCAGCGGCGTCGCCATAGCGGTCATTCAGTTGACGGAAATCATCCAATTCTACAAGGAAATTTGCGCTATTCTGCCCCTTGTTGCGCACATCACGTAACACAAGCTCGATGTGATCTTCTAACTCTGGACGGCGCATGAGGCCGGTCAACCCGTCGGGCAGGCTGCGGGCATCGGAGTGCGTAAGGTCAATGCCGCCAACGAATAAATAGAGAATCGGAAGCGTCACGGCTGCACCGATCAACCAAGACTCCCCGCCGATGGAATAGGCGGCGAGAATAATCAGCGCAATAAGCACCGGTGCAATTTTGTCCCAGTTCAGATTACGGAAAATCCGAGTTTTGCGGCTAAGCCGTGCAAACAGTCCGGGATGCTGGAGCATCGGGTGAGTTCCTTGCTACTGAGTGACAACACTTGTGTCAGCAACGTAGGCCCAGCACCCTAAGTCTGAAGTTAACGCAACTTCGGGATGTCATCCGAATTTGCTTCAAATTCTACAGACTTGCGCATCAACCCGGCGAAATCGAACAGGCCGGGATCAAGCAAATGCGATGGCCGCGTATTCATCAACGCACGAAACATCACCTGTCTGCGACCCGGGGAATTTGTCTCCCAGCCATCCAGAATTTGTTTGACCTGTTGACGTTGCAACCCATCCTGAGAGCCACATAGATCACAAGGAATAATTGGGTAATTCATTGATTTTGCGAATTTTTCGCAATCTTCCTCGGCCACATGAGCAAGGGGGCGGTAGACAAACAAATCACCCTCTTCGTTCACAAGTTTCGGGGGCATGGTGGCAAGGCGTCCACCGTGAAAGAGATTCATGAAAAACGTCTCTAGAATGTCGTCGCGATGATGACCCAAGACAACGGCCGAACAGCCCTCTTCGCGGGCAACACGGTACAGATTTCCACGGCGTAATCTGGAGCAAAGGGCGCAATATGTACGCCCGGCAGGCACCTTATCCTTAACGATACTATAGGTATCCTGATATTCGATGCGATGGGGGACTCCCATTTTCTCAAGAAACTCTGGCAGAACTGTCGCAGGGAAACCGGGTTGGCCCTGATCAAGATTACAGGCCAATAGTTCAACCGGGAGTAATCCGCGCCACTTCAATTCGTAGAGAACGGCGAGCATTGTATAGCTGTCTTTGCCGCCGGACATACAAACAAGCCAGCGGGTGCCGCGTTCGATCATGCCATATTGTTCGATGGCCTCGCGCGTGTTTCGCACGATACGTTTACGCAGTTTCTTGAAGCTTGTCGAAGAGGGCGCGCCGTGAAACAGCGGGTGAATGTCATCTAGGTCGTCTAACATGGTCGCTCCTGTTCAGGCGTTGGCGATATCGCATGAATAGAGGGATAACGCAAAGCTCTTTGCACAAATCGCATTGCATGCAATCCTGACGCGAAATTTGCGCAAAGGGATATTCAAATGGATTACATTTTCACTGTTCGGCGGACGAGCAAGGGCGCATTTACCGCAGAACCGGGGCGCACCCATTTCCTAGAGGTGCCAGAATCGGCGACTGACATTTCCCCGGATCAGGCGATTTCACGCGGTAGCAAAAAGATCCCTGATAGTTGGGCCCGTAAGATCATGGTGGAGGCGCGGTCGGGGAAAAACCCCGTTACGGGCCAGCCTAGGGGCGACATTGTGATCTATGTGCATGGGTTCAACACGCCAACCAAGGTGATGTTGGAGCGGCACAGAAAATTGCAGGCCGGACTAAAGAAACACGGTTTCGAAGGTTGTGTAATCAGCTTTGATTGGCCCTCTGCGTCCATGGCGCTGAACTATCTTGAGGACCGGTCGGACGCGAAATCAACGGCGCGGTATCTAGTGGATGTGGGAATCGCCGGATTTGCCGATCGTCAAACGCAGGAATGCGAGATCAACCTGCATATTATCGCGCATTCCATGGGGGCCTTTGTGGTGCGTGAGGCATTTGATGACGCGGATGATCGCCCGGGAATCGCTGCCAAAAGCTGGTCTGTGAGTCAGGTATTATTACTGTCGGGGGATGTGTCGGCGGGATCATTGGAGGCGGGAAATCCGAAATCCAGCTCTTTGTACCGCCATTGCGTGCGATTGACGAATTATCACAATCCGTTCGACGGGGCGCTGTCATTGTCGAATGTGAAACGTGTTGGTGTGGCACCGCGTGCAGGGCGTGTCGGGATTCGCTCTCCCGAGCCGTCAAACGCTGTGAATGTAGATTGCGGGCCGCATTTTAAAGCTAGGAAGGCGTCGTTTGAGGATATCCCGAATGCCAGCCATACGTGGTATTTTTTCGACGATACATTCATGAAAGACGCCGCAGCGACGATCCAAGGGGATGTGGACCGCAAAATGATAGAAACGCGCCGTGTGGAGGGGGATAAACTGTACCTCTGAGCGGCAACTATGGGTTGCGGTTCAGGGTTGGTCAGTTTTTTTTGGGTCGGGGACGGGATCATAACCATCTCCACCGAAAGGGTGGCAGCGACCAATGCGTCTAATGGTGAGCAGGCTGCCCTTAATCCCGCCGTGCTTTTCTAGCGCCTCGAGCGCATAGGCGGAACAGGTGGGTTGGTAGCGGCAGTTAAAGCCAACCCAAGGAGAGAAGATCAGGCGATATGCGCGCACAGGCAAGGCAAGGATATGTGCAAGCAGAGACATCAGCTGTCTGAATGCAGCTTGTTTAGCGCGTAGACAAAATCACGCTTAAGATCCTCAAACGGGCGCTGGGCAGTGGTATTAACGCGCCCAATTAGCACGTAGTCCCATCCGGAACGCCCATGTGTCGGCAGCATCAAGCGGGCCACCTCGCGCAGGCGGCGCTTGGCGCGATTGCGTGCGACGGCGTTGCCTACCTTTTTGGTGCAGGTGAATCCCACGCGAATCGCACCGGGCATATCGTCATCAGAACGCTTGAGCGCCTGAAGCATCATGCCTTTTGTGCCTTGTCGACGGGCCTTTGCGGCGCGAAGAAAGTCACTGCGGTTTTTCATGACGAGCGGACATGACGAAACCGCCGGGGGCGTATCCCTGTGGTTGGCAATGCCATCCATGGGGGCCTCCGGCGGTGTCATATCTGTATTATTCTGGCAGTGAGCGCTATTTACGCGCTCAATTCCTTACGACCACGCGCGCGGCGTGAATTCAGGATTTTACGGCCAGCTTTAGTCGCCATGCGCGAACGAAAGCCGTGGCGCCGCTTGCGGACCAGATTCGAGGGTTGGTAGGTGCGCTTCATCGCTCCGTCTCCGTACTATTGGGTGCCAAAGCGAGGAATCGCTGAACCCATGTGCTATTTCAAGCTCGTGCTATAGGCAGGCCCCAGCGATATGTCAAACAGCCAAAATGGGTTTTGCAATAAATTCTGCTCCCTGAGGGCAGCATTGTTTCAATATAGCCGCAAAAGCCGGTGTTTCATCACGGAATCAAGACGCGACATCAACCCACTGTGAGTGCGCTGTTGTTTCCTACATGCATGGCGCATGTTTAAGCATGAGCTACAGGTTAAATATTGAATGGGCGATATGACAGAGAATCCAAAGTCCGGGCTGGCGCGTCGCCTGCCGCTGATCGCAATCCTTGTGGTGGCGTTGATTGGGGCGTTTACCCTCAAGGATTATGTGAGTTTTGAGGCATTGCGCGATAATCGTGAGGCATTGCTGGCGTTTCGGGACGCGAATTATCTGCTGACGGTTCTGGTGTTTATGTCGGCCTATGTTGCCATTGTTGCGTTTTCGTTGCCGGGAGCAACGATAGCAACGCTGACTGGTGGCTTTTTGTTCGCGACCTTTCCTGGTGCGTTATTCAATGTTTCGGCGGCAACTATTGGTGCAACGGTGATTTTTGCGGCCGCGCGCTGGGGCTTGGGAGAACGTCTTGCCGCACGGATGGAAGGCGCTGATGGGGCGGTGAAGAAGATCAAAGACGGGATTGATGAGAATCAGTGGTCGATGTTGTTTCTGATCAGATTGGTGCCTGCGGTGCCATTCTTTATCGCGAATCTGGTGCCTGCCCTGGTCGGCGTGCCGTTGAAACGCTTTGTCATTTCGACGTTTTTGGGGATTATTCCGGGGGGTGTGGTTTATACATCTGTAGGTGCTGGGTTGGGCGAGGTGTTTGCCCAAGGCGGCACACCTGATTTGGGGATCATTTTCCAACCACAAATTTTGTTTCCAATTCTGGGGCTGTGCGTTTTGGCGCTGCTGCCGGTCGTAATAAAAGCCGTGCGCGGCAAAAAGGACATCTGACATGAAACGTATCAAGACCGATCTATTGGTTATTGGGGCAGGGTCTGGCGGGCTGTCGGTGGCCGCGGGTGCTGCGCAAATGGGGGCGGATGTGACCCTGCTTGAGGGGCATCTGATGGGCGGGGATTGCCTGAATTTTGGCTGCGTTCCGTCGAAAGCGTTGATTGCGAGCGGCAAGGCCGCCTATGCGCAGGCCCATTCAGCGGAATTTGGTGTCGCCTCAGTGGTTCCAGATGTGAATTACGCGGCGGCCAAGGATCACGTTGCCGCGGTCATTGCTGAAATTGAGCCTAATGACTCTGTCTCTAGGTTTGAGGAATTGGGCGTGCGGGTCATTCAGGAGTTTGGCAGTTTTCTATCGCCGCGTGAAGTGCAGGCAGGCGATACGATCATAACCGCACGTCGGGTTGTGATCGCAACAGGGTCGTCGCCGTTTGTGCCGCCCGTGCCGGGGCTGGAAACAGTGCCATATGAAACGAATGAGACGATCTTTCAGCTGCGCGAGCGCCCCGAGCATCTATTGGTGATTGGCGGCGGGCCAATAGGCATGGAGATGGCGCAGGCCCATGTTCGTCTAGGGTGCAAGGTCACGGTGATTGAGGGCATGAAGGCGCTGGGCAAGGATGACCCGGAGATGGCGGCCATCGTGTTGGACAATCTACGTGCTGAGGGCATTCAGATCGAAGAGGATGCGCTTGCTGCCGAGATAAAAGGCAGTGCAGGTGCGATTGAAGTGATCACCAAAGATGGCCGTAAATTCGCAGGCACGCATCTGTTGATGGCTGTGGGTCGAAAGGCCAATGTTGAACGGCTGAACCTTGATGTTGCTGGGATCGAGACGACACGCGCCGGAATTAAGGTGGACGCTGGCATGCGCACAGCGAATCGCCGTGTCTATGCCATTGGCGATGTGGCGGGGGGGCTGCAATTCACCCATGTTGCGGGATATCACGCCGGGCTGATCATCCGGTCGGCGTTGTTTGGCCTGTCTGTGAAGCAGCGCACGGATCACATCCCTTGGGCCACCTATACGGACCCTGAGCTGTCACAGATCGGCCTAACAGAAGCGCAGGCGCGTAAGAGACATGGTGATAAGCTGGAGGTGGTCAGGTTCCATTACGCGCATAATGATCGTGCTATTGCAGAGCGTAAGACAACCGGCCTGATCAAGGTAATGGTCGTAAAGGGACGCCCAGTTGGTGTGTCTATTGCCGGATATCAGGCGGGGGAATTGATAAACCTTTGGGCGTTGGTCATGGCAAACAAGCTGAAGATGAGCGCCGTTGCGAATATGGTCAGCCCCTACCCAACTATTGGGGAGGTGAATAAACGCGCTGCGGGGGCCTATTTCTCTCCGCGACTGTTTGATAGTGCTATGGTGAAACGGGTGGTTGGGCTGGTACAGCGCTGGCTACCCTAAACAGAATTGTTAGGCTCTGCATGCTGAACACTCTTTCTGGTCGTTTTCTGTTTCTGACCATCATCTTTGTGATGTTGGCGGAGGTGCTGATCTTTGTGCCTTCGGTGGCGCGGTTTCGCGAAGATTACCTAACATCCCGGCTGGAACGGGCGCAGATTGCGTCGCTGGCGTTGCTTGCGGACGATATGATTGACGCCGCTCTGGAGGAGGAGTTGTTGCGCAATGCGGATGTTTTCAATGTGGTGTTGCGGCGCGATGAAATCAGGCAACTAATGTTGTCGTCACCAATGCCGGCGCCGATTGATGCAACTGTTGATTTGCGCGATGCCATGCCGCTGCGGCTAATCATGGATGCGATGGCGCGCCTGTTTGACACCGAAGAACGTGTGATCCGGGTGATTGGCGCCCCTTCCCGCGAAGCGGGCCTGTTGATCGAGGTCACAATGCAGACCACTGGTTTGCGCAACGCCATGATAGACTATGGGCTGAATGTCTTGGTCCTGTCGGCGGTAATCTCTGTTTTCACTGCATCGCTGCTGTTTTTGGCGGTGCGCGCCATACTTGTACGGCCCATCAAGGGGGTGGTGGGATACATGCAATCCTATGCCGCGGCACCAGAAGACGCGCGGCGCATCATTCAGCCGAATTCAGGTGTTCGGGAGCTACGCGAGGCCGAAGAGGCGTTGCAAATGTTGCAAGTCGAGCTGACATCGTCGCTGAAACAGAAAGAGCGTTTGGCGCAATTGGGGGGCGCTGTCGCTAAGGTCAGTCACGATCTGCGAAATATTCTGACATCTGCACAGTTGTTCACCGACCGTATCGAAATGAGTGAAGATCCTGTTGTCATGCGCATGGCACCCAAGTTGGTGAATTCGATCACACGGGCGGTGCATCTGTGCGAAAGCACCTTGGCCTTTGGCAAAGCAGAGGAGCCCGCCCCGCGCCTGACGCATGTGCCGTTTTTGGAGCTGGTGGCGGATGTGTTTGACAGCGAGCGTCTGGCCGTCGGGGAGCATGACATAAGCCTATCAGAGAATATCCCATCGGGGTTACAGGTGCGGGCGGATGCAGAGCAGCTTTACCGTGTGATTTCAAATCTGGTGCGCAATGCCAGACAAGCGATTGTGGCAATTGGGCAGCCCGGCGAAATTATGGTTTCCGCGCGTGTCAGCGATGAAATGTGGTTCATTACTGTCGATGATACCGGCCCCGGTTTACCCCCCAAAGCACAGGAACATTTGTTCTCGCCATTTCAGGGTGGGATTCGCAAAGGTGGCACGGGTCTGGGCTTGGCAATTTCAGAAGAATTGATCCGCGGACATGGTGGAACGCTGAGCTTAAAGAGCACCGGAGAAGGTGGAACTTGCTTTGAAATATGCCTGCCGATGGGTGACGTTGCTTAAGTCTGAAGTTTATCGCTTTTTGCACTTGCAAAGGGTGATGGTAAACTTTAGACCGCCCTCATCGCGCTCTGATAGCTCAGCTGGATAGAGTACCTGACTACGAATCAGGGGGTCGGGGGTTCGAATCCTCCTCAGAGCGCCATTTTTTCATTGTGAAACGTCAGACATATTTGACCTTTTCGTCAAATTATTGTCTCCCCCCCTTAGATCGTTGTTTTCCTGCCCCGGTGATTGTCACCCGTAGGGCGGATCGACTCGGCTGTGGTCCCGCATGTGGCTAGGGAGTGGATGCTGTCGCAAAGTTTTAGAATGTGGGCCTGCACGCCTCGATGTGATAGTTGCCCTCCTTTGAATTAGCGGATGGCATCAGATCGTGTCGATTGACTTCAAGGGTAGCCGCTATCCGAAAGACGTCATCTTGCACGCGGTGTTTTTCCATGTCCGATATGCGCTTTCATATCGTGATCTGGAGGAGTTAATGGCGGAACGCGGGGTCAATGTGGGCCATGCGACCTTGAACTGATGGGTCGTAAAGTATGCGTCACGGATCGCACAGGAACCGTGCAAGCGGAAGCAGAAAACAGCGGTATCCTGGCGCATGGATGAGACCTACATCAAGGTGAATGGCAAGTGGGTTTACTATTAACGGGCTGTCGACGAATTCGACAAAACCCTTGGTTTCATGTTGTCAGAATGCCGGGATGAGGCAGCAGCAATCGCATTTTTCGCGTGTGTGATCGGGAACAACGGATTTCCCGACAGGGTTGTGATCGGCAAAAGCGGCGCAAGCCTCGCTGGGTTGCAGAACATGAATTGCGTGCTGTTTTTTGAACGATTGGTTCTGGTTGATCGACATCCAGCAGGTGAAATATCTGAACAACATCATTGAGCAGGACCACAGATTCATTCAGAAGCTGACGAGGCAAATGAAAGGATTTCAAATCCTTCAACTCGGTCTCGGCAACTCTTAAAGGCATCGAAGTCGCGCACATGATCCGTGAACGGGAATTCGGCCCTACTGGCCAATCCGCATTCCAACAAATAGCAGCACTCGCTGGATAGCTGTGCCCAAAGTTGTGAGGCATCCTGTCATGCGTCGGAGTTTGGGACAGAACCACGACAAGTGCGTTACTGATCTGAACCTGTTATTTCTTAGAACATGCCCGGTATGCCCCCGGCCTGACCGAAAAGAGTTTTACGAACTCTTGAGAGAAATGCGCGGCACTAGAATAGCCGCTGGCAGCGGCGATGGCCTGAAGGCTTTTTGTTGTGGATAGCAGTAGTTCGGCGGCATAGGACAACCGGATCCGTGTCGCGAGCTGGCCGGGTGCACAACCGAAAGCGTTTTGTGTTAAACGAACAAGCGTTCTGGGTGAAACCCCAATTGCCGTGCAAACTTGATCAAGGTTTTTGGGGGCAACGAATGTTTGCTCCACCAACTGGATGTACCGGATAAGTCGCGGATCAAGACCATCAACAGACCCTTTCATACCGACGGAACCAAGCATCGAACCGGATCGATTGGGTTTGAGCATGATTGCCTGACGCACCCTATTGGCGATCCCGGAGTCAAAGCTTTGCGATAACAGCTCTAGCACCATGTCGGTCACGGCGTCCCCGCCAATGCATGTGGCGGTGCGGCAATCCAAGGCAAAGGGATCAAGCGAAAATGCCACTTTGGGGAATTTTGATTGCAGTGATGACAGCTGACCTGGATGTGCCGCTGCGCGCCGTTTTGACAACAAACCTGCCAAGCACAGCGCATGAACACCTGTGCCAAGCCCCACGACCCATCCCCCGTGCCGGTGGCAGTGTCTGAGGCCATTTATCAGCGCGTCGTCAATATCGTCATGGTTTGTTTCACGCGCTGAACACACAAAGACATACTGCGCTTCAGTGAGAGCCGACCAATCGCTATCAGCAACGATTTCGGCCCCACATGAACTGCTGATAAGGCCGGGCGTGGCGGAAGCGGTCACCACATCCATCTGTACTTCACCGGCTAGATCCGACGCCATGCGGATCAAATCGCGCGCGACACCATAGCCGAATAGGGAAAACCCCTCATGTATGGCGAATACAGCAAGTGGTGTTTGCGTCATTGGCGAGATTCCGAATGATTTTGGCGAAATTATGAATCACGTTTAGCTGGTTCTTTGACATCTTGTAAGAGAACAAGTTTATGAGGTGTGTCTAGAAATGTTGAAGATTTTGGGTTGGGCAGGCTATGACGCGGGGCTTAAAACCGCCTTTGACAGCTTTCGCGCCGATACAGGAATTTCGATCTCGTTCCATGGTGTAAACAATCAGGATGAGATGTACGCTGTCGCACAGACCGAGGCATTTGACGTGGCCTGCCCGACAACTGATCGACTTGCCAGTTGGCATAGTAGCGGGTTGATAGCTGCGATGGACGAGGGCAGGATTAACTATAAGGGGATAGATCCAGCATTTCATGCAGATACCCACACGATGATTGACGGGAAGCGACTTGGCTCTCCCAACATCTGGGGCGGTGCGGGCATTGCTCATCACCTTAAACATGCACCGTTGGCGCAGGAAAACATCAGCCTGATGGAGCTGTTTAATCCTGCATATGCGGGTCGGTTGACCATGCGTGAGGATACCGCATTTGTAGCAGCGGGTCGCGGGCTTGAGGTGAATGGGAAATTGCCGTTTCCATTTGAGGATAGTTACCGCGATGAAAGCAGAATGATCGCCAATTATGACGTGATCAGCACGTTTCTGATTGAGCATGCAAGCCATGTTGCCCGCTTTTGGTTCAGTGAAGAAGAAGGTGCAGATGCGCTTCGTTCGGGCGAATGTGTGATTGGTTATAGCTGGGATTCCACTGTGGCTCAACTTTGTAGGGAAGGGTTGCCATTTCGATTTCTCGCTCCAATCGAGGGCACAAATTGCTATCTACAGAACTTTGTCCTTGGCGCTGCTGCGGACGCGGGCCCCGCGCAGGACTGGATCGCTTGGGTCAACTCACCCAAAGGCGGCGCACTTTACGCCAGCGCCTTGGGCGTCAATCCAGCGGCGGTTGGGGCTACGGAATTATTGCCGATCAAAGATCGCGATTTTCTTGAAATGTCTTATCCGCCCAAGGCCCGAGCGAACCTTTGGTGGCAACCGGAACAGCCCGTATGGTTTGTTAAAAATCGCTATGAATACGCCCGTAAATACCGAACTGCGACAGGCAAATGAACGGGCAAAATATGTGCAAATTGATGGTTGGCAATTTGACAGTGACGGTGCTGACGCTTGGTGAAATTTGCGACAGGCCACGCGATTGGTTTGGTCCAACGGCGACGTCGCTTGCTGATGGGATTCATCGTCTGCCAGTTAATTGCTTACATGTTACGGGGCCCAATTGTTCTGTTTTGATTGATGCATGCGACCCACATGTTTACCCGGTGCGGGCAAGGCCTGTTGGGGATATTTGCGCCGTGCTGGAACAAGCCCAAATCGATCCCGACGGCATCACGCATGTGATCCTGTCGCACGGGCATCACGACCATTTTTGTGGTGTTCAGGATTACGCTTCGGGCAAACCGAATTTTCCGAATGCACGCCACATCCTTTCGGCCAATGACTGGGACGGCAACACCCTGACGGATGAAGCCCAGAGTGCAGATGGCCCCGCAGCGGATGCCGGTCCGATAGAAATGTTGCACGGTCTCGGCCTGCTTGATCTCGACGAGACCAATAACACTTTGCCGGCGAACATCACCTTGATCGAAGCGCCCGGCGAAACCAAAGGCCACCGCGCAACGTGTATAACATCACTTGGGCAAAGTTTGTTTTTTCTGGCCGATCTATTTCATGTACCAGCCGAGATTGACGACCCACACCTGTGCCCCATCTGGGCTGATGCGGCTACGTTGATTGACAGCCGCAAACAGCTCATCGCGGCGATACGCTCGACCAAAGCCCGGTTCATTTGCAGCCATATACCTGAGGTATTCACAGCCGAGAGGCTTTGCTGACACGTCCAATTGACACTTTTACGAAAGACACCGATATGCCCCCAAAAACCCAACCCAACATTCTCCTGATCATGGCCGACCAGATGACCCCCTTTATGCTTGAGGCATGTGGGGGAATTGGTGCCAAAACGGAGAACATGACAAAACTGGCAGCGCGATCGGCCAATTTCACGAACACCTACACGCCCAGCCCGATTTGTGTGCCTGCGCGATCCTGTTTCATGACTGGTCTCTATACATCGACCACTGGATGCTATGATAACGGCGACCCCTATCACAGCTTTATTCCGACATTCGCGCATTATCTGACCAATGCGGGCTATGAAACGGTGCTGTCAGGCAAGATGCACTTTGTCGGCGCAGATCAATTGCACGGGTTTCAGCGTCGCCTTAACACGGATGTTTACCCATCAGGTTTTATTTGGTCCTATCCACTGCCTCCTGAAAATGACCCAAACTTCAAAGCCTTTGATTTTACGCCGCAATATTTGGCCGAGAACATCGGGCCTGGATGGTCAAAGGAACTTCAATATGACGAAGAAACCCATTTCAAATCGTTAGAGTATTTGCGCCATGCGCCGGATCAGCCATGGATGCTCACCGTGTCATTCACCAACCCGCATCCCCCCTATAAGGTGCCTAAGAAGTATTGGGAGATGTACAAGGATGCCGACCTGCCATTACCGGAATACCCCGACGATATGGATGAAAAATACTCTGATTATGATCATGCAATCAGGCGTTGGCACGGGCTGCATATCAAAGGGGATGAAATCCGTAAGCCTGAAAACCTGATTGCCATGCGACGCGGCTTTGCTGCACTTGCCCACTACGTTGACGACAAAATTGGCGAGTTGCTTGATGTGCTCGAAGAAAATGGGTTGCAGGACGACACAATTGTAATCGTGACCTCTGATCATGGTGAAATGCTGGGTGAAAAAGGAATGATCCAGAAACGCGGCTTGTATGAATGGTCCTGCCGTATCCCGCTGTTTATTGATATTCCCGGCGTGGCTCCGGTCAAAATAGACACACCAGTTTCCCTGCTGGATGTGCCCGCAACTCTGATCGATATTGCGGGACAAACACCCGCGCAGCCCTTGGAAGGTCGATCCCTGTTGCCAGCAATTCATGGTGCGAAACTAGAAGTGGTGCCAGTGATTTCCGAATATCACGGCGAGGGGATCATGCGCCCCAGCTTTATTGTTCGGATCGGCGACTGGAAATACCACTATTGCCATGGAACGCCCTCTCGTTTGTTCAACCTTGTAAAAGACCCCGGAGAATGGGTCGATCGCGCAGGTGATCCAGATGTGGCTGATATTGAGGCAGAGTTGCATCAAGTCATCACTGGAGGGTATTTTGATCTGGAAAAAATAGCACGTGATGTTTTGGAAAGGCTCCCACTTAAGCAGGTAGTCAATGACGCCATGAAGACCAATAACACCAAATGGGATTACGTGGTCGATCAAACAGCCGCAACACAATATATTCGAACCTAGTTGCCAGATATCCTTAAGCGAAACGTAAGTTTTGCGCGCCTTGCTGCCGTTTGACTGTTTTGCCGCGTTCGGGCCAAACTGGTCATTGGCCTGATGTTCGAGCGTTGCATTGCAGCTTCCTCGAAGCAAACATTGAGAGCAAAGCGCAGCATTTTGTTGATTAGAGACCGGCTCAGCGGACTATGCTGCCGTTCAAGCCTACGAATAAAATGCCTGCATTTTCAGCAGGGTTCGCAACTATGAGTTAACCGCTAGTCAGGGATCAAGCTTAGCTGGTGCCTCACGTAAGCGAGTTTGGAACTGATCGACTAGAACACATGAATGTCGTTAAGAACTAACACCAAATGATCTTGATTTTGGAGGATTTCAAAGGTCGCGGTTAAGTCTGACCACTCGCCATCGAGCGGTAGACCAAAAGATATGAATCCAACACGGCTGCTCGGTTTAGCGTCTTGCCAACGGTCGACCTCCCAACGAGGCGAAGTTCCTCCTCTTGTTTCAGATATTTTTGAAATCCTATATTCATGAGCTCCCAGCTCGTGTGGATGTCCATATCCTGCGATAACCGACCGAATTTGCTCAGATGTCCAAGAATAGTAACTGTCGTGCGCAGTGAAATTGAATGCATCTGCAAACGCGTCTTCAGCAAGCAGATCGACCCATTTTTTGACACCCTCTAGGAGGTTTTCATCGCTTGCTGTTTTGGGGAAAGTTTGCGCACCGTCTGGTATCGAAATTTCTGACAATTGCTCACTCCAAACTTATGCGGCGCTCCTTCCTTAACGGACATTGACTGTTAGATCGAGATGCTACGGTGCAGCTGGCCTAAGGAGACATTCGTTGCAGAGCCGCAATCGCTGCGTTAGCGAATTCACAGAGTGCGGACAAAGTGCGCTTTCACTGCAGAGGATTCAATGTCTGCTTAGGGATGGTCATGTCGAGAATATTGGCTAACCTCATATTGCTTTTTGGCGTGATCATGGTCACGTTGAACAAAGATTTTGAGCCGGACCGGTTTGTCGTTCGTCTGCTCGGAGTATTGAGGGGGACCTATGCGAGACTTGACGCAGCGAAGTGCTCTGGAGCTTTCGGAGCAAATTGAGAAAGGAGAACTCACCTCAGTTCAGGTGACCAGTGCTTTTCTTGACAGAATTGAGCAATACAACCCGAAAATCAACGCGATTGTAAGTTTGCGTTCACGCACCGATATCCTCGCAGATGCGAAAATCGCCGATGAAACGCCGCGACGCGGATGGCTGCATGGCATGCCTCTCGCGGTCAAGGATTTGGCTGAAACTAAGGGTGTTCGCACCACATTCGGGTCGCCACTTTTTGCTGATCATATTCCCACGCAAGACTGCCTGATGGTCAAGCGGATCAGAGATGCAGGTGCAATCATTATTGGCAAGACCAACACGCCAGAATTTGGGCTGGGTTCGCACACCTTCAATCCGGTCCACGGGGCGACCTGTAATCCTTATGCGCCAGCGCTATCGGCTGGTGGATCGTCCGGCGGGGCTGCGGCGGCGCTGGCGGCGCGGTTGGTTCCCATCGCCGATGGTTCTGACATGATGGGCAGTCTGCGTAACCCCGCCGCCTTCTGCAATGTCTATGGGTTCAGGCCAAGTTGGGGATTGGTTCCTGATGAGCCAGTAGGCGATATGTATCTTCAGCAACTTGCAACATCCGGCCCGATGGGGCGTTCACCTGCAGATATAGCAGCACTTTTGAATACTTTGGCAGGTCCTGACGCTCGCTCACCCAACGCTGTTCAATTGGTACCAGACATTGGCGATCTATCAGGTTCTGTAAAAGGAAAGCGGATCGGTTGGTTTGGCGATTGGGGCGGGGCATACCCGTGTGAAAACGGAATACTGAACTTGTGCCAAACGGGCCTATCTGTTTTTGAACGGTTGGGCTGCGTAATAGAACCGGTAAAGGCCCCATTTGATGCAGCTGATTTGTGGTCATCCTGGCTAACCCTTCGCGCTTGGGCAATTGCATGCCGGATGAGGGAAACTTATGACGATCCTGAAAAACGTGCACTTCTGAAGCCCGCAATGATATGGGAAATAGAGCAAGGTATTTCCCTAAGTGCGCATGATGTACACTGTGCGAGCGAGATACGATCGGAGTGGTTTCGCAAGTTCGCCGAGATATCAGCAGAATATGACGCGTTCGCCCTTCCATCGGCACAGGTTTGGCCGTTTCCGATAAATTGGACTTATCCCGAGATTATCAATGGCGCACGAATGGATACGTATCATCGGTGGATGGAAATCGTTGTCCCAGTGAGCCTGATCGGCTTGCCCTGCTTGGCCATTCCAGCCGGATTTGGCGCCCAAGGTCTTCCCATGGGATTGCAGCTCTTTGGGTGCAGGGGGTCGGATCATCAAATCCTGAAACTTGGGCAGGCTTATCACACACACCAAGACTGGACTGCCCAATCACCTGACCTTTAGCCGATTGCCCTGTTGAGAAGTGGCTGAAAGCTTATGTGATTGTACCCTAGCAAACACTCGATTTACAGACCAAGTTTGTTGACATGGGCTCACAGCCGCCATTGGAGATGAAGATTATCGCTGCGTTGCAGTTTCCACAAAGCGGCCATTTGTACATCATACAACATAATTCCCACTCGAACGGCGGCAATGCGGGTAAACTATCAATTCGCGGCATCATCTCCGGTAGTTGCTTTCGAGAAATTCACCAATGTAATGTCGTTCTTACTTCGTTTTTCAATCAGGAAACTGATCAATGCGAGGGTTTTGGCGGCGTTGCGCACCATGCCCTCGGAAAGCAGACACAGCCTTGTGGCGCGGTCTGTTGCAGGTGGCACCACAGGGTGGGAGGCTCGGCTGTTCCGATCACCAAACGGACGCCGCCCCAGAGAGCTGAGCCTCTTTTGCGACGGCGAGGCTGTCTGCTTGGCCTTGGGTTCTAGCGATCAAAGCTGATGGGAACCTATGTGGGCCACAAATCCAAGCGAACTAATGCACAGTGCAGGCCATGCTAGGGTGGTCCACTGCAACTGCCCGGCCAAGGCAAAGCAAATGGCGGCGGGACCCGACTTCTCGTGGGTGCGGGTTTTATGGTGGGGATTGAGATGTGTTGGATAATATTATCATATATTGATAATATCATGGGGCTGTGATTTGATGTGATCAAGATGGCACGACACCATGGGAGGGCTGAGAATGGGCATTTGCGAGTTAGGATATCTGGGCGTGAATTCCACGCTGACCGACGATTGGTCAGAGTTCGCAGGTGGTTTACTAGGCATGCAACAGGTAGATCGGGGGGGGCGCTCGCTTAGCTTTCGTATGGATGATCGCAAGCAACGGTTTGTCGTGTCTGGAGAGCCGGGGGAGGGTCTGGCCTTTATGGGGTGGGGGGGGGAAACGCCTGCCGACCTGGACATGTTTGCCGCGCGCCTAGAGGCGGCAGGCACCAAGGTAACGCTGGCGGATGGCGAACTGCGGGACCGACGGTTTGTCGCGCAGATGATCTGGTTTGATGATCCTGCGGGCAACCGGATTGAGCTGTTTCACGGGGCCCATGAGGAGAGCGAAGCATTTAAACCTGGACGTCCACATAGCGGTTTTAATACGGGGCCTTATGGGTTGGGGCATGCGGTGTTGAACGTGGTGGATGCCGAAAGCCTTGTGCCATTTTACCGTGATATTTTAGGGTTTTCGCTAAGTGATTATGGGCTGACGCCTGTGCCGTTATTCTTTTTTCATGTGAACGGGCGGCATCATAGTTTTGCTTTGGTCGGGTCGGGAAAGGCGGGGTTTCATCATTTCATGGTGGAGTATAATGGGCTGGATGATGTCGGGCAGGGGTATGATCTGGCGACAGAGCGTGAGGACGGGGTGGCCTATACATTGGGGCGCCATACCAATGATTGGATGACCTCGTTCTATGCTAATACACCGTCGGGTTTTTTCGTGGAAAACGGTTGGGGCGGGCGCGTGATTGATCCGGTCACATGGGAGCCGCATGAAACCACCTGCGGGCCAAGTTTCTGGGGGCATGATCGGTTATATCTGCCAGAGGAGGGGCGGGCCAAATTCAAAGATATGCGGATGGATTTGGCGGCTCAGGGCGTGCAGTCACCGCCGGTTGCGGAGTGCCCGTGGCTATTTGGGCAGCTGTCTAATGGCAGGCGGAAAGGGTGAGCGGGGCGGACATGTCCGGTGCTGATTTGGACGCTGATTATGATGTGGTGGTTGTCGGATGCGGCCCGACGGGGGCCACGTTGGCGAATTTGCTGGGCGATCATGGGTTATCGGTTCTGGTGCTGGAGCGCGCGCTTGAGATTTATGATTTGCCACGGGCGGTGCATTTTGATGATGAGGTGATGCGGGTTTTTCAGTGGATCGGGATTGCGGACGCGCTGGCGGATGAGGTGGTGGTCAATCGTGGCATGCGGTTTGTGGATCAGGCGGGCAAGGTTTTGGTGGATTGGCCGCGCCCGCAGGAAATCTCTGCCAATGGATGGT
>CAXIAD010000045.1:0-23399 GCA_964021645.1 uncultured Cognatishimia sp.
AATGGCGCGCAGATCATGTTCGATCAGTTCATCAGCTCGGGCGAAAGCAAATGGTTGCGCATGTCAGGTCTGACGGTGCTGTTGCCACATGGATTTGAAGGCCAAGGACCAGAGCACAGCTCTGCCCGGTTGGAACGGTTCTTGCAGATGTGCGGCGGGGACAACTGGATTGTCGCCAACTGCACAACACCTGCAAACTATTTCCACATCCTGCGTCGCCAGATCCACCGCAGTTTCCGTAAGCCATTGATTTTGATGACGCCGAAATCCTTGCTGCGCCACAAAATGGCCGTCAGCAAAACCGATGAGTTCACCACAGGCTCCAGTTTCCATCGGGTTCTATGGGATGATGCACAGCACGGTAATTCCGACACGCAATTGGTCAGTGATGACAAAATCAAACGTGTCGTGATGTGTTCGGGCAAGGTGTATTATGACTTGCTGGAAGAGCGCGACGCGCGCGGCATTGATGACATTTATCTGATGCGGATCGAGCAATATTACCCATTCCCCGCCATTTCGATGGTGAAGGAGTTGGAGCGTTTCAAACAGGCGGATGTCGTCTGGTGTCAGGAAGAGCCTAAGAACCAAGGTGCCTGGAGCTTTATCGAGCCCAACATCGAATGGGTCCTAAGCCGGATCAAAGCCAAAAATTCACGCCCCACCTATGTGGGTCGTCAAGCCTCAGCTTCGCCCGCGACCGGGCTGGCCAGCCAACACAAAGCACAACAAGCAGCGCTGGTAAATGCCGCGCTGACCATGGAAGGGTAATCCGCAATGACCACCGAAGTACGTGTCCCAACCTTGGGCGAAAGTGTCACCGAAGCAACTGTTGCCACATGGTTCAAAAAGCCAGGTGATGCCGTCGCCGTTGATGAAATGCTATGCGAATTGGAAACCGATAAGGTCACCGTTGAGGTGCCCGCCCCCGCCGCTGGCGTGATGGGTGATCTGGTTGCCGGCGAAGGCGATACAGTTGGCGTGAACGCGCTGCTTGCCACTATTCTTGCGGGCTCTGGCGCGGCAACTGCACCTGTAGCAGCGGCGGCACCTGCCGCAGCGGCTGTAGCCGAAGCAACCTCTGCATCAACCAATGTGATGGTGCCTACTTTGGGTGAATCAGTGACAGAGGCAACTGTCTCCACTTGGTTCAAGCAGGTCGGCGATAGTGTTGCTCAGGACGAAATGTTGTGTGAGCTGGAAACCGACAAAGTATCGGTCGAGGTCCCCTCACCCGCAGCAGGGATTTTGGCCGAAATCACCGCCCCTGAAGGCAGCACTGTGGACGCGACCGCAAAACTTGCCGTGATTTCCGGAGCTGGCGGCGTTGCTGTCGCGGCTGAAAGTGGTTCAGTAAGTGGTGCGTCTCAAGATGGATCAAAGAATGTCGAGAATGCCCCATCTGCCAAAAAGCTGATGGCAGAAAAAGGCATTGATCCTGCGAATGTTCAGGGCACAGGTCGGGATGGCCGCGTGATGAAAGAAGATGTGGTAAAGGCCGCAAATGCGCCAACGCCTGTGGTTACGGCCCCGGCGCCTTCGGCGACCACGCCCGCCCCAACAGGTGCCCCGCGGGCGCCAGTTGCAGCCGCTGATTCCGCCCGCGAAGAACGTGTCAAAATGACGCGTCTGCGCCAAACCATCGCCAAGCGTCTGAAGGAAAGCCAGAACACCGCCGCCATGTTGACTACCTATAATGAGGTCGACATGACCGAGGTGATGTCCTTGCGCAACGAATACAAAGATCTGTTCCTAAAGAAGCACGGCGTCAAACTGGGCTTTATGTCCTTTTTCACCAAGGCCTGCGTGCATGCCCTGCGCGAAGTGCCCGAGGTGAACGCCGAGATCGATGGCACAGACATTGTCTATAAGAACTTTGTCCATATGGGGATCGCAGCGGGCACGCCCACCGGTCTTGTGGTGCCAGTAATTCGCGACACCGATCAAATGGGATTTGCCGCGATTGAAAAGGCGATTGCCGAAAAAGGCGCACGCGCCCGTGATGGCAAATTGTCGATGGCAGAAATGCAGGGCGGCACGTTCACAATTTCAAACGGCGGCGTTTACGGCTCTCTTATGTCCTCGCCGATCCTGAACCCACCCCAATCAGGCATCCTAGGCATGCACAAGATTCAGGACCGCCCCATGGCGATCAATGGTCAGGTGGTCATTCGCCCGATGATGTATCTCGCGCTGAGCTATGATCACCGGATTGTGGATGGCAAAGGGGCCGTGACCTTCCTTGTCCGCGTCAAAGAAGCACTGGAAGATCCCCGCCGTTTGTTGATGGATTTGTAAACACGACCCGATAATGGGCAGTGCCTCTTTAATGAGGGGCGCTGCCTTGTGACACCACGTCAAATCCGAATTGCAGCAAGAGGTGGTTAACCAATTTTCCGCCCTTAAGGCGAAGCAAAATTCGGGACAAATAATCTGCGTTGTCACGCTGTTAGTTTTGTACGAAACTTGGGGGTGTTTTGTACAAAACGTACAAAAGTTTGAACTAGGAAATGGTGATGTTGCAGCGTAACGCCGTGGGTTTTGAAGAGATGAAAACAGCAAAAAATCTGCCCGTTTTGCCGGCAGATTCCTCCTATGCGATCAGCGTGTTCAAATGAACGCGCCATCCACTTCCGAACCGCGCCCCGGCTCTAGCTTGCTTGTGTCTTGCATGCGAAATGAGGGGCTGTTTTTGGTTGAATGGCTGGCATATCACCTGCTGCTTGGGTTTGATCACATCGTTGTCTGCACCAATAATTGCACTGACGGATCGGATGCCTTGTTGGCGCGGCTTGAGGCTTTGGGTTATCTCACCCACATTGATCATGACCCCGCCCCCGGCGTATCGCCGCAACACAACGCGATGCGCCTGACCATCGCCCATCCGTTGGCACAGACCTGCGAATGGATGATGCATATTGATGCCGATGAGTTTGTGAATATTGACACAGGCGAAGGTGGGATTAGTGATGTAATTCAATCTGTTGGCCCCGCAGATGTCATCGCGTTCCTATGGCAACCCTACGGCACGGCTGGGCTAACCGAATGGGATGGCGGCAGCGTTTTGCAGCAATTCACCATGGCCCAAAGTGAACCGCTGCGCCGTACAGTGCACCACAAATCTATGTGGAAAATTGCCAAATTCGGCCGCGCGATTGATCATATGCCCAAGGATCCGTTGGTCGAAGATTTCGTTGTGAAAAACACGGCTGGCGAAGAGGTCGACGGCTTTATGATCCGCCACCCGATCAAATGCCGCTATAAAATGCCCTACCGTCGCTTGACCTACAAAAATGCGCGGATCAATCACTATGCGCTGAAATCTGACGACCTGCTGTTGATGAAAAATGATCGCGGTGACGGGCATGGTTTGGCCCATACAAATTACCATCTCAACTCGCCGTATTTTCGTAAATACAACCGCAACGAGCTTGAGGATCGCACGATCCTGTCACGCTGGGATGAGGTCGCTGAGAAAATGGCCGAAATCCGACAAGACGTTGAAATCACTCGATTAGAAGAGGCTTGCTGGGAGGCGTTTACCACGCGGCGCACCGAAGTTTTGACCCCGGAAAACATTGCGCGTTGGACCTATCAACCCGACGCAGACTAACCCCATAGCGCCCTGAAAATGGGGTGCACGCACAATGCGACGAAAACCAATGTCGCGAACGATAACAAAGGAGTGTCCTATGTCCACATATGACGTCATCATCATCGGCGCCGGCCCCGGCGGGTATGTTTCAGCCATTCGTTGCGCACAGCTAGGCCTGAAAACCGCCGTCGTCGAAGGGCGCGAAACCTTGGGCGGCACCTGCCTAAATGTGGGCTGCATCCCGTCCAAGGCGCTGCTGCATGCCAGCCATATGCTGCACGAAGCAGAGCACAACTTTGCCAAGATGGGTCTAAAGGGCAAAACACCAAGCGTGGATTGGCCGCAGATGAAATCCTATAAGGATGACGTCATTGGTCAGAACACTACTGGCATTGAATTTTTGTTTAAAAAGAACAAGATAGACTGGATAAAGGGCTGGGCTACAATCCCGGCGGCGGGCAAGGTTCAGGTGGGTGACACCACCTATGAAGCCAAAAATATCGTGATTGCCTCTGGCTCTGTCGCTTCATCCCTGCCGGGCATTGAGGTGGATGAAAAGATTGTTGTCACCTCCACCGGTGGGCTTGAATTACCCAAGGTTCCACGGAAAATGGTCGTAATTGGTGCCGGTGTTATTGGTCTTGAGCTTGGCTCGGTTTATGCGCGACTTGGCTCTGAGGTGACTGTGGTTGAGTATATGGACGCTGTTTGTCCCGGCATGGATAAGGACGTGCAGCGCACCTTTAAACGGATTTTGGAAAAGCAGGGTCTGAATTTCATTATGGGTGCTGCGGTTCAAGGGGTCGAAACCTCAAAAACCAAAGCTAAGGTAAAGTATCAGGAGAAAAAATCCGGCGAGGATCACACTCTGGATGCGGATGTTGTGCTTGTCGCGACAGGGCGCAAACCCTTTACTGACGGGCTGGGTTTGGAAGCACTTGGCATTGCTATGACAGACCGTGGTCAGGTGGCAACCGATGCTCATTGGGCAACCAATGTGGCGGGAATTTACGCCATTGGTGACGCGATTGAAGGGCCGATGCTGGCCCATAAGGCCGAAGACGAGGGCATGGCAGTGGCCGAGGTCATCGCAGGCAACCACGGGCACGTGAATTATGGCGTCATTCCGGGTGTGGTATACACTGCGCCAGAAGTTGCCACCGTGGGCCAAGGCGAGGACGCGTTGAAAGCTGAAGGCCGCAATATCAAGGTCGGCAAATTCATGTTCATGGGCAACGCGCGCGCCAAGGCTGTACATCAGGGCGATGGTTTCGTGAAACTTGTCGTCGACAAAGACACCGACCGCGTGCTGGGCTGTTCTATCATCGGACCGGGCGCTGGTGACATGATCCACGAGATCTGTATCGCGATGGAATTTGGCGCATCTGCGCAAGATGTGGCCCTGACCTGCCACGCTCACCCCACCTATTCCGAGGCAGTACGCGAGGCGGCACTTGCCTGTGGTGATGGCGCGATCCATAGCTGAAGCTATTGTAAAGATTACAATAAATAAAAAGGCGGCCCACTCGGGTCGCCTTTTTACGTTAGCGTCAATTGCGTTTTGGGCGATGCGGCGGGCGTCTTGGGGGGACCCACCGCATCTGTTCCGTGAGTACGCGCAATATCTGCGCCCTGTGTAGATATGTGAAAATATTCACATTGCACCATCTTGCCCGATCACAATTTCAGGATCAGCACAAAGATGCCTACCACATGGTTTCAGCGGCGCGATCTTGCCAAGCATCGTCATATGCAGCGCCGTCTACCTCGCCGTCGGTCATGGCTGTCAGAATCGCACCCATGCTGGGCAAGCCTGCACTTTCATCCTTGGCGGTCCACAAACCCGCACGCATCGGGGCGCGGGCGCATTGGGTGTAAATCTCGCCTATTTTGATTACGATCACGGTGCGCGGTTGCTTACCTTTGATGTCAAATTTGGCGCGTAGGTCAGTATCAACGGTGACCTTTGCAATACCATTCACGCGCACAATTGTGTTTGATCCCGGCACCATGAACATCAGGGAGATACGCCCGTCACGCACGATATTGCGCAACGTGTCGAGGCGATTATTGCCCCACCAATCGGGCATGGCCAGCGTTTGTTCGTCAATTTCGGTGACCACTGGGCCAGCATCTCCTCGCGGGCTGCCGTCCGTTCCTTCGGGGCCAACCGTTGATACAATGCAAAACCGCGAGGCCATGATCCAGCGGCGGTACTCGGGCGTTAAGCGCTGCGCTACTTTGCGGATCGCTGCGACGGATGGTGTGCCGTAATGTGTCTCTAGCTCGTCAATATCACTGATGTATTCCATCTGGATCAAACCCCGCTTCGCGCATCAATGCGTTAGATTTTTCTTCGACGACCTGACCCAAGTTGGCAATGAACGTCGCTTGATCTAGCCCGGGTGCGATCGGGTCTAGAAATTCAACCACCGCCAAACCGGGCTTGCGGTAAATACCTGTGCGTGGCCAAAATACGCCGACATTTGTGGCAGCGGGCACGCAGGTCTGATTGAGCTGGTCATACAGAACAAATGTGCCGACCTTATAGGGTGCTTTGACGCCGGGCGCGATGCGCGTACCTTGGGAATAGATGATCAGCTGACCCGGATGTTGTGTGCCGTTTGCCACATCCTGCGCCATCTGTTTGATCGCTTTACCACGCTTGCCACGATTGACTGGAACACAGCCGATCCGCAGCCCGTATTGCCCAATCACAGGTGCCCACATCAATTCGCGTTTCATGATGAATTTGCCAGCAGGAACCGCACCAAAGATCATGATGATATCAAGAAATGACTGGTGCTTGGCGGCGACGATCACCTCATCCGTTGGGGGCGTGCCGCGAACTTCGGTTTTCAGGCCAACCATCCACTTGGCTGTCCAGCAAACCCAACGACAATAGGTTTTACAGGCGGCGAAGGCCCCCGTGCGACTGAACAATGCCCAAGGCAGGAACAGGATGCCAATAACCGCCATCGCGAGATACATTTGCGCGACAAAGATCAGGGAGCGCACCCATTGAATGGCATAAAACATCAGGTCAACTCCGATAGGGTTCGACGGGCCGCAGCCCCGGTGGCAATAAAGGCAACAGTGCCCGCAAGAGGCGGAATAAGGAGCGGTAAAAGCCAGCTTAAGCCGCTAAAGCCCAAGCCCGTCAGCAGGCCGCTGGCATCCTCGGCAGAGGGCAATAACAGTATGGAAATCAACCCGATAGCGGTGCCCAATGCGGCACCGAGCAAAGCCCGCAGGGTGAAGCGGCGCACAAATGCCAATGCGATATAATCGTCCTGCGCGCCGACCAATCTAAGGACAGCAATCACCTGTGCATTCGCCGCAAGGGCCGCATTCGCCGCAAGTGTGATGATCACCGCCATGGTCGCAATAATCAGCAGAATTGACACCCACCCAAGCAAACGCAAACGGCCTGCAGCTTGTTCCAGCGGTTTGCGCCAGCGGGTGTGGTCATCTAATACAGCCCCCGGAACCTCGGCCTGAAGGCGTAACCGCAGACCCGCCACATCATAGCCCTCGTCTGTTTCGGCGATCTCAATCAGTTGTGGAATGGGCAAGGTATCAAGCGGCAGGTCAGGGCCAAACCACGGCGACAACAGCTCTGCTTGTTCCGCGGTTGTCAGGGCGCGGGCCATTGATATTCCCGGTGTGGTGTCCAGCACACGCAAGGCAAGGGCGGTTTGCTGGGCCATCTGGTCAGCAGGTGCCGAAATACGCAGGGTTGAAGTATGAGCCAGCTCGTCGCCCCAACGTGTTGCGAGACGTCCGGTTGCGAGTGACAGCGCCAGCGCGAACACAGCCAAAAACGCCATCGCCCCCGCAGCAAACAGTGTCAGACGTGCGGTGAACCCGGTGGGCGGCACCATGCGATCCGCCTGAACATCACCTGCTATCAAGCCAGAGAAAGACAGTCTCACAGGTCAGCTCCTGCCAACTGCAAACGGCGATTGCTGATGCGTAGAACACGCGCCTGCACCTTGGTTTTTGCCGCCCGGATCAGATTCATATCATGGGTTGCGATCATGATGGTTTTACCCATTTTGTTCAGCTCGATCAGTAATTGCAGCAACCGTTGGGACATCTCCCAATCGACGTTGCCGGTAGGTTCATCCGCAAGCACCACATCCGGCGACATGATCACCGCACGCGCCAGGGCAGCACGCTGACGCTCTCCCCCGGACAATTCGGGCGGTAGCGCGCTGGCACGATTGCCAAGTCCGACCCAGCCCATCAGTTCTTTGAGGTTGGAAACCTCTTCTAGAGTGTCTCGTCCAGAGACCGTAAGCGGTAGGGCGACATTATCTGCGACCGGCAAGTGATCTAGAAACTGGCAATCTTGATGCACAACGCCGATGCGACGACGCGCCAAGGCATGCGCATTGCGGTCCATGTCGCGCACATCCTGATCAAACAGCCGCACATTCCCGGCCGTGGCTGTCAGCGCCCCATAGCAAAGTTTCAGGAACGTGGTCTTGCCTGATCCCGACGGGCCTGTCAGGAAATGAAATGAACCCGGCGACAGCTTCAGAGAAATGTCGCTGAGAAGTTCGCCTCCGCCATAGGTGTAGGCGGTGTTTTCAAGTTCAATCACGCGGAGCCCCTTTAATGGTCTGCCCTGTTGTGCCCGAGCATCGGCATGGATTCAATGCATCGCTGGTAAGGCTTTGCTCTTTCGTGACAGAATGCGACACAATATGCTAGCAGTTGCGAAGGCAGGGAACTTTGGGGAAATTATCATGCGGCTGAATTGCCCAAACTGTGGTGCACAATATGAGGTGCCTGACGAGGTCATTCCAGAAACAGGGCGGGACGTGCAGTGTTCCAACTGTGGGAATACTTGGTTTCAGAAGCACCCGGATCAAGACATGGAGATGGCGGCTGATTTGGGCAATCCATTGCCCGATGAAGAGTGGACCCCGCAAGAGCCGGAAGGTCACAGCATTGCCTCCGATGACGGGGGGGATGAGGAATTCGACGAAACATTTGACGAGGATGAGGCGCAGACGCCCCCTTCATTTGAGCCAACCGACACCGCAGAACCGGAAGCCGTAGAGCCAGAACAAGAAGCGGCTCCTGCCCCGCCGGCCGAGCCAGCACGTCGACGCGAGTTGGATCCGGGCATCGCGGATGTGCTGCGCCAAGAGGCTGACCACGAGGCACGAGTGCGCGCAGAAGAGGCCAATATCGGGCTAGAAAGCCAGCCGGACCTAGGTCTTGATGAACCAGAGGACGGAACGGCGAAACGTGCCCGCGAGGCGCGTGCGCGGATGGCCCGCATGCGCGGTTTGCCCGAAGACCCGGCTCCGGTGGCGATACCCACACATAATGCGCAGGGGTCACGGCGCGAGCAATTGCCCGACATCGAGGAAATTAATTCAACACTGCGATCTACTGGAGATCGTCCGCCCGAAGAAAGCGGTGCAACCGCTGGTGAGCAGCGTCAACAACGCCGTGGTGGCTTTCGCTTTGGTTTGGCGATGGTTCTTATACTCGCGGCCGTCTTTGTCGGGATTTACGCTTATTCCGACATGATTTCTGAGGCAGTTCCGCAGTTGAAACCGCTTGTAGACGGCTTGGTTGCCGCGATGAATAAGGCCCGACTTTGGCTGGATCAGCAGATGACGCAGCTGATGTTGTGGCTGGATTCCAAGGCCAGCGGAACCCCGGCTAGCAACTAGAATCAGGGTTGGCTGGGTCAGAAACGATCCAGCAGCCGTTCTAGATATCCGCGCTCCAACGTGTCGCGTGATGTATCGCCAGCGCGGCGTCTGATTTCATCCAGCAGATCGCGCGCTCGGCGATACACATCTGCATCTACGATGTTTTGGTCGGTTGCCGAGCTGCGCCCATTGCCTGCTTCGCGCCCCAAGGGATCGCGTTTGGATTGGGATTGGGCACCCTCAGCAGTGCCCTGTTGGCTCCCACTGCGTTGCTGCTCGGCCATGGCCTCGCCCAGCCCGCGCAGGCCCTCACGCATGGCCTCCATCGCGTCTGATTGATGGTTCAGCGCATCCGAGAGATCGCCCTCCCGCAGAGCATTGCCCGCATTATCCATCGCCTGATCGGCACGCCCCAAAGCCTCGCGCGCAGCCTCGCCTCCTTCGGTATCTTGCCCCGGAAGGGCACCACGTTGGCGTTCTAATTCTTGGCGCAGCGCTTCCTGGCGATCCGCAAGCGATCCCTTGCCCGCCTCGCCACCTTGGGCATTCTCCCGACTTTCGCCTTGGCCGTTGCCTGTACCTTCGGACGATTGGCCCTGCCCTTGCCCACCACTATTGCTCTGGTTATTCTGTGACTGACCGCTTTGCGATCCGGGATTGAAATCTTCTTGCAGGTCACGAAATGCCTGATCTGACAGTTCCTGCTGTTGGCGCAATGAATCAGCGAGATCCTGCATAGATTGCTGACCGGGAGAGCCTTCGCCCTGCCCTTCGGTGATCTGCATGTTTTCCATCAACTGTTGCAACTGCTCAAGGGCCTGTTGCGCCTCAGCCATGCGACCCTCTTCCATTAGATCCTGAATACGGTCCATCATCCGCTGCAAATCATCTTGTGTCATGCGTATGGAGTTTTCGGACAACTGCTGATTCTTGCCATCCTGTTTCTCACGCTGGCGGCGGGCCATTTCGCGCATGTAATCCTCTGTCGCTTGGCGCATTTCTTGCATCAAGCGGGCGATTTCCTCATCATTGGCCCCGTTTTTCATTGCTTCGGATAGGCGTTCGCGTGCGCGTTCCAAGCGCTTAAAGGCATCGCCTGCGTTGCCCTCTTCAAACCTTACGGCCAAGTCCCATAACGCCTGAGAAATTTCGTCCCGCTGCGGCTCTGTTAGTCCAGAGGCCGTGAGATTTTCCAATCGACGCAGGGTAAACCGCAAACGAAGATATGCCGTTACATCGCCAAACATGTCAGGCTTGGGCGCATGCGAGATCGCGCGTAATATCTGGGCAATGCGCGGTGCATTTTCGCGTGTCCACAGTAAATCGCGGCGCTGTTCTATGATGGCCGCAGCAAGGGGATCAAAAAATCGCCGCGCCGGAAGCGATAGGGAGATCGGAGCGCTGCTTGTCTGGTTTTCGGCACCGTCCTGCGCAGTTAGAACGATTGTCACAGGAAGATGCGCCCAAGGATGCTCCGAAAAATCCTGAATCAGCGATTCAGTGAATGCGCTGCGATCCCCAGTGACAGGCAATGGCAGGGGCATCAGGATGCTTTTGCGGGGTTCGGGTGCTGCTGCAAGACCGTGTTGTCGGGAGATTGCCGCCAGATCAAGCGAGATCATCGCCTCCCCAGAGGTAACTGCGTGGTCATCTTTGGCCATGAACGGCAGGCTCATTTCGCCCTCTCCCGATACACTTGCTGGCCCGGAAATAGCGATTTCAGGGGCGACGTCAGGGATCATGGTGATATCCCAACTGCGCCCACCAGCACCCGATATCGCCAGCTTCCCAGAACGATTTATCTGAAAGTTCTGCTCCACATCGGCGACGCTGGTCACATCACCCGTGCCGCCCGAAACGGTTTCATCCAATATCAGCGCGCCTGTTTCCCCGTAAAACCGCAGCGAGACCGTGCTGCCTTCGGGGACATCCAAGCCTGCGGCCACAAGGTCATTTAGATACAGCGTGGGCATGCCAGTGTAGCGAGGCGGCTCTATCCAGCCTTCCCAAACGGCTCCCGAAAGCGCGAGATCCTGTTGCAGCGCAAGCGAGGACACGCTTGCGACCTTGCTAACCGATCCAAAAAGAGCGGCAACCATCAGGGCAAGAACAGCCAAATACCGCAGACCAAATGGATCAAGCCGCGCAATGCGCAAGTTGGGTTGTACGGGTGTTGCCGCCGCGCTTTGTGCCTTCATCCGGTTGTGATGCGCACTCCAAAGCCTGCGCGAGCCGATATCCTGCACCCCGATCACAGGTACATCTATCATTGCCTGCAATGGACGACCCGGCAACGTGGCGTCCAGCCGCTCTAGCGCGTCATTGCCTGAGGGCATGTGAAACCGCAGCGCCCCCCGCACCAAAAACACCACAGCAAGACCAACAGACGCCACCACAGCGATCCAAATCAATTCAAGGCTAAGGTATTCTGCGAGGCCGAGCATCAAGGCCGCAACGACGGCAAAGCCTAGCGACCAAAGCGGCCAAAAGGCCCGCGTAAGACGCTCGGCAAAAAGGCCTGCCTGCGTTACACGCAGAACAAACCCAAGTCGCCCTTTGAACAATTCAGCCTTGTTTTTCGCTTTGCTCATGCCTTGACCCAGTGGTGTCGGCGCGGAATTGCGTCACAACCACTCGGGGATGGTATCGCGATTTATCATTTCGTCAAAGGTCGGACGTGGGCGGATAACCGCAAATTGATCCTCGTTGACCATAACTTCGGGAATTAGGGGGCGTGTGTTATACTCGCTGGCCATCACGGCACCATAAGCGCCGGCAGATCGGAACGCGATCAAATCATCCGCAACAACCGGCGGCATCTGGCGTTCTTTGCCAAAGGTATCACCGGATTCGCATACTGGCCCAACGATATCATATTGAGCTTGCTCCAGTCCGGGCGCGGGTTCAATCACGGGGATAATGTCGTGATGCGCCTCATACATCGCGGGGCGAATGAGATCATTCATGGCGGCATCGACGATCATAAATTCGCGACCCTCGCCCGATTTCACATAAATCACGCGGCTGACCAGAATGCCCGCGTTTCCAGCAATCAGGCGACCCGGCTCGATCTCAATCTCACAGCCCAAATGCCCCAAGGTGCGTTTGATCAAGGCACCGTATTCGGTTGGCAGCGGTGGTGCCTCATTTGAGCGTTCATAGGGGATGCCAAGCCCACCACCCAGATCAAGGCGGCGAATGTCATGGCCATCTGCACGCAATTGCTCTGTCAGTTCGGCGACCTTTTGATAGGCCAATTCAAACGGCTCAAGCTGGGTTAGCTGGCTGCCGATATGCACATCAATGCCGATGACCTTAAGGCCCGGCAGGCTGGCAGCGTGGGCGTAAACCTCGCGCGCACGGCTGATGGGGATGCCAAATTTGTTTTCGGATTTGCCCGTGGCAATTTTGGCATGGGTTTTGGCATCTACATCCGGGTTCACACGAACGGTGATGGGCGCGACCATACCCAAATCAAGCGCGACAGCATTGATAACGGCCATCTCTGGCTCTGATTCAACATTAAACTGGCGGATGCCACCGCTTAGCGCGTCGTGAATTTCTTCGCGGGTTTTGCCAACGCCGGAGAACACGATTTTGTCACCGGGCACGCCTGCTGCCTTGGCTCGGGCATATTCACCACCGGAGACAACATCCATGCCTGCGCCCAGCGCTGCCAGTGTTTTTAGGATCGCCTGATTTGAGGCCGCCTTCATCGCGTAGCAGACCAGATGATCCATGCCTTCCAAAGCTTCATCAAACAGACGGAAATGACGCTGTAGCGTCGCGGTAGAATAGAGATAAAACGGGGTGCCAACCTGAGCTGCGATTTCCGCAACGGGCACATCTTCGGCGTAAAGGGCGCCATCGCGATAAAGAAAGTGATCCACGCTTATTCTCCGGTCTATCTGGTTGGGCTATTTAGGTGGGCTGCAGGATTGTCCAATCTAGCCGCGCTTGTCATAACAGAGACCCACGTGTTTTCAATCATAGATAAGGCGGCACCGCTTTAACTGATTGGGCGTGTGCGCAAAAATAGGTACAGCGGTAAGCCACAGCTGACACCGATTAAAAAGGTCGCGGGAATCGCGATCAATGCCAACCAATTTCGCCGCACAGATACCTCTGCCAGAATCCATAGCGTTAGGGCAATGGCCGCAATCACCAGATCCCAATACAACCCTGTCGTGGCCGCGTTGGTTTTCCATGCCGCGATGAGGGCCTGCAAATCATAGCCATGCTCTTGGACCCACGGACCGAAAAAGATCATAGGATGCACTGTCCCCCAAATCGCGAGACCCAGATAAATCAAACGCAGAAACGACATTCTGTTCTCCTAACAAGGTGCCCGAACGGTAAGGCGAACGGCATCGCCTCACGCTATTTTTTGTAGATCACACCAAATTCGCCGTAACCTGAAACCGATAACCCAGGTTTTTGCGAAGCTGTTTTGTCTAGAACGGAATCTATCGTGAGATCGCGGCTTGGCGGGATGGGCGCGCCATCTGCACCACATCCGGTAAGGAATGCGATCATCAGTATCGTTGCTATTGGCCTCATTCCAAGATTTCCTTCCAACGGGCGATTTGCGCACGAACCTGCGTAGGGGCTGTCCCGCCATAAGACATACGCGAGGCTACCGAATTATGCACACCCAACACATCAAACACATCTACGGTGATATGTTCATGCACGGTTTGCATATCTTCAAGGGTGAGATCAGGCAAATCACACCCACGGCTCTCGGCCATGGCAACCAATGTGCCTGTCACGTGATGCGCATCACGGAAAGGCATGTTTAGCGCGCGCACCAGCCAGTCGGCCAAATCGGTCGCTGTCGAGAACCCTGACCCGGCGGCGATTTCAAGGCTATCGCAATTGGCAGACATGTCTTTGACCATGCCCTGCATCGCGGCAAGCGCCAACATTAGACTGTCAGCCGCATCAAAAACCTGTTCTTTGTCTTCCTGCATGTCCTTGGAATAGGCGAGCGGCAGCCCCTTCATCACCATCATCAGGCCGACATTGGCCCCCATGATGCGGCCAATTTTAGCGCGAATCAATTCGGCAGCATCGGGGTTTTTCTTTTGCGGCATGATTGAGGAACCGGTTGAAAACCGATCCGACAATGTCACAAACCTGAATTGAGCGGAGGACCAGATCACCAATTCCTCGGCGAAACGTGACAGGTGCATGGCGCAAATGGATGCTGCCCCTAGGAACTCTAGCGCGAAATCACGGTCAGACACTGCATCCAGCGAATTGGCCGCCGGACGGTCAAAACCCAGCGCCTCGGCTGTCATATGGCGATCAATTGGAAAGGATGTGCCAGCTAGTGCGGCGGCACCTAGGGGGGATTCATTCATACGTTTGCGTGCATCTTCAAAGCGGCTTTTGTCGCGGGCGAACATCTCGACATAGGCCATCATGTGGTGACCCCATGTGACTGGTTGCGCGGTTTGCAGATGGGTAAAGCCCGGCATGACCCAATCGGCGCCGGCCTCTGCTTGTGTCAAAAGCGCGCGGATCAGGGCCTCGATCCCGGAGATTGCCGCATCATATTGATCACGCACCCATAGCTTAAAGTCGGTGGCGACCTGATCATTTCTGCTGCGACCCGTGTGCAAACGCCCGGCTGGCTCGCCGATCACTTCTTTTAGACGCGCCTCCACATTCATGTGGATATCTTCAAGGGCTGTGGAAAACTGAAATGAACCCCCCTCAATTTCTGACAAGACCGTGAGCAGGCCTTCCCGAATGGCGGCAGCATCGCTATCAGTGATAATGCCTGCCTTGGCCAACATAGCCGCGTGGGCCCTGGAACCGGCAATATCCTGTGCTGCCATCCGCTGGTCAAACCCGATTGAGGCATTGATTGCTTCCATAATCGCGTCCGGGCCCGCGGCAAAGCGGCCGCCCCACATCTGGTTCGAGGATTTATCTGACATGTCGTACCCTTCGGAGGAATTATGCATCTATTACGTTTGACCGTGCTTTATATGGCCTTGGCTCTTGGTGCAAATGCTGCGTCTGCCGATGTTGATGCTGCCATCGCTCTGCGCGAAGGCGATATGAAGAAACTGAATTTCCATTCTGAGCCACGCGCCGCCTCCACAAAGGCGTTTGTCACCGAAGATGGCGGCACCGGAACCCTCGCCGATTACGGGGGTAAGTATATTCTGTTGAATTTTTGGGCGACGTGGTGCGCGCCATGCCGCAAGGAAATGCCCATGCTGAATGATCTGCAAGCAGAGATGGGGGGAGAGGGTTTTCAGGTTGTGACATTGGCAACCGGGCGAAACTCCCCGCCTGCGATCCGCAGCTTTTTTGCGAAGGCTGGCGTTGATTTATTGCCCCAGCACCGCGATCCAAAACAGCAAATAGCCCGCGATATGTCGATCCTTGGCTTGCCGATCACCGTTATATTGGCACCCGATGGGCGTGAAATCGCCCGCCTGCGGGGGGATGCAGATTGGTCCAGCGAAAACGCCAAGGCCGTTTTAAGCGCGTTGATCAGCACGACCGCTACTGAATGATCAGGGCGTATCCGGGCGAGTCTCACCCAGCTTGGCGCATGTATCATGGCACGGGCAGCCAACAAGGTGATCATTCACCATGCCCACGGCCTGCATAAAGGCGTAGACGATTGTTGGTCCGCAAAATTTGAAGCCTTCTTTCTTCAAATCCTTCGAAATTTGCTTGGATAAATCGGTCTGCGCCGGAACCTCCTCTAAAGAGGTCCAGCCGTTCTGAATCGGCCTGCCACCAACATAGTTCCACAGGTAGGTGTCAAAACCCTCTCGCTGCTCAATTCGTTGCCAAACACGTGCATTTGAGATCGCAGCCTCAATCTTGCCTCGATGGCGAATAATGCCCGAGTTGGTAAGCAACAGGGCCACTTCCTCTTCCCCCCAACTGGCGATAATATTCGGATCAAACCCTTGAAATGCTTCACGGAAATTTTCGCGTTTCTTTAGGATGGTGAGCCAGCTCAGCCCCGCTTGAAAACCGTCCAAAATCAGCTTTTCCCATAGGGCGCGACTGTCATATTCGGGCACCCCCCAATCGGTATCATGATAGGTAACATATATGTCCTGCAACCCAACCCAACCGCATCTTTCGCTCATGTAATAACCCCACCTAGAAACCATGAAAAATTGCCCTAAATCCAGAGTTTAAGCCCTTGTTCATTGTTATGGCAACAACGTGCCTTTGATATGTCACAGGAGCTGAACAATGGGTCGCCAAAATCGGATGCAAATGGCCGATGTACCATCAGGTCACGCCAACCCTTTGGATTATGCCGTGACGAAACGGGATAGCTCAACCATGAAAATGGTCGAGGATGCGATTGCCCACAAACAGGTGATGCTGGCCTATCAGCCTGTTGTCAGTGCGCATGATGTTAACAAACCCGCATTTTACGAGGGGCTGATTCGTGTCTTGGACGAAACTGGCAGAGTTATTCCCGCCAAAGATTTTATGGGTGCGGTCGCAGATACAGAAACAGGGCGTCAGTTAGATTGCCTTGCGCTTGAACTTGGCCTGCAAACATTGATCAACCAACCCGCATTACGTTTGTCAATCAATATGTCCGCGCGTTCCATCGGTTATAAACGTTGGATGAACAGCCTAAAACGTGGGTTGGCGCGCAAAGCCGATGTCGGAGAGCGGTTGATTCTTGAGATATCCGAAGGCTCTGCAATGCAGGTCCCAGAGCTTGTCACCGATTTCATGGATGAATTACAGCCACAAGGCATATCATTCGCGTTGGATGATTACGGTGCCGGGCTAACCTCTTTTCGTTATTTCAAAGATTTCTTCTTTGATATCCTGAAAATTGACGGGCAATTCACGCGCAGCATCGCAACCGACACTGAAAATCAAATTTTGGCCGGTGCCATGGCCTCAATTGCGCGACAATTTGATATGTACACGGTCGCTGGCCGCGTGGAGACTGCCCAAGACGCCGAAGCCCTCAAGACGCTCGGGTTTGATTGCCTTCAGGGCTTTCTATTTGGTGCGCCAACGGTGTCCCCGCCGTGGAAAAACAATCGAGGGAAGAAACGGCAGCGACACAAAGTTGCTTGAGATTCAGGTTCTGCATAACATTACGAACACAGTGTCTGTTGCCGCATCGCGGCAAATCCGCTATTCAATGGCTGGAACAATGGGAGAGGGCTTGCGATTTGGGCAATGCCCCTAACTATTCGCCCATACTTGGTAGAGGAAAAACATATGACCAACGTAGTTATTGCCTCGGCAGCACGGACCGCTGTCGGAAGTTTTGGCGGCTCTTTCGCCAACACAGTAGCGCATGATTTGGGCGCAACCGTTTTGCAAGCAATTGTCGAACGCGCCGGGATCGAAAAATCCGATGTCAGTGAAACAATTTTGGGACAGGTGCTAAGCGCAGGTCAGGGCCAAAACCCAGCGCGCCAAGCGCATGTTAACGCTGGCTTGCCCATCGAAAGTGCGGCGTGGGGAATCAATCAGGTATGTGGTTCAGGATTGCGCGCAGTCGCATTGGCCGCACAGCACATTCAATTGGGTGATGCCGCAATCGTGGCTGCCGGTGGTCAGGAGAATATGACACTCAGCCCCCATGTGGCACACCTTCGGGCAGGTCACAAAATGGGCGATGTCAAATACATCGACTCCATGATCCGCGATGGTCTGTGGGATGCTTTCAACGGCTATCACATGGGACAAACTGCCGAGAACGTAGCCGAAAAATGGCAGATCTCTCGCGAGATGCAGGATGCATTCGCCGTTGCTTCGCAGAATAAGGCGGAAGCTGCTCAAAAGGCAGGGAAATTCGTGGATGAGATCGTCCCGTTTATCGTCAAAACTCGTAAGGGTGAGACAGTGGTAGACGCTGACGAATACATCCGTCACGGCGCAACACTCGAGTCTTTGCAAAAACTGCGCCCCGCATTCATGCGAGAAGGTGGTACAGTTACTGCCGCGAACGCTTCGGGTCTTAATGATGGCGCAGCAGCGGCCTTGTTGATGAGCGCAGATGAAGCAGAGAAACGCGGCATCGAGCCTTTGGCGCGCATTGCGTCATATGCCACTGCGGGTCTTGATCCATCAATCATGGGCGTTGGCCCAATCCACGCATCACGCAAAGCTTTGGAAAAAGCTGGCTGGTCCGCAGAAGAGCTGGATCTGGTCGAGGCAAACGAAGCCTTCGCCGCTCAGGCTTGCGCGGTTAACAAAGAGATGGGCTGGAACCCTGAAGTCGTAAATGTGAACGGTGGCGCGATCGCTATTGGGCACCCGATCGGCGCATCTGGCGCGCGGATTTTGAACACGCTGTTGTTTGAAATGAAGCGTCGCGATGCCAAAAAAGGTCTAGCCACATTGTGCATCGGTGGCGGCATGGGCGTTGCCATGTGCCTAGAGCGTCCGTAACGCCAAATCGATGTAAGTGATTCTATGGGGCGCCTCAAATTGGCGCCCCATTTTTATGAAATCGGCACCAATTTCCACAATTCGGCACAAAAATAGCTGCGGTGCGGCAATTTGCTGCGCAATAAAGTTGCACGTCATCCATTTTTTGAGTAATAGAATTACCAAATAAATATCTAAACTGGAGAACTAAAATGGCTAGAGTAGCACTTGTGACTGGTGGCTCACGCGGCATTGGCGAAGCAATCTCAAAGGAGCTGAGCGCAGCCGGGTATACCGTCGCGGCGACCTATGCGGGCAACGACGAAGCCGCGGCCAAGTTCACCGCTGAAACCGGCATCAAAACCTATAAATGGAATGTCGCCAGCTACGAAGAAAGCCAAGCGGGCATCGCACAGGTTGAGGCCGATTTGGGCCCGATCGAAGTTGTTGTTGCAAATGCAGGCATCACCCGCGACGCCCCTTTCCACAAGATGACACCAGAGATGTGGCATCAAGTGGTCGACACCAACCTGACCGGTGTGTTCAACACTGTTCACCCGATCTGGCCTGGCATGCGTGAACGCAAGTTTGGCCGCGTGATTGTGATCTCTTCGATCAACGGTCAAAAAGGTCAGTTCGCACAGGTTAACTATGCCGCAACCAAAGCCGGCGATCTGGGCATTGTGAAATCCCTAGCACAAGAAGGTGCGCGCGCTGGTATCACTGCAAACGCCATCTGCCCCGGTTACATTGCGACCGAAATGGTTATGGCCGTGCCGGAAAAAGTACGCGATTCAATCATCGGCCAAATTCCTGCTGGCCGTTTGGGTGAGCCAGAAGAAATCGCACGCTGCGTTAGATTCTTGGCATCAGACGAATCGGGCTTCATCAACGGTTCGACAATCTCAGCGAACGGCGCGCAGTTCGTCGTTTAAGACGGCTCACGCTTTACATAAATTTGTCCAAAAGGGGCTGGTCAGGTACCAGCCCCTTTTGCATTTCCGTAAGAACCATCGCTCAGCGGAAATATCCCGTAAGAGAAACTCAGCGGGAACGCCCGGCGCTGACAAGCCAACACCACAAGTCGTATATCGCCTGACCTCGTGCCTGATGGGCCTTCTCAAAGGCGCGCCTTGTTTGCACGGATGTAGCAACCTCAATCATCGTGACCTCCAATAGATCAGTATTTTTAACTTATCTCCATATGACCTCTCACTGATAAACTTACAAACGAGGCTTTTCATACGTTCAGTTAAGGTTTACTTATGTGTATGTCTGATCACCTTCCCCCTCTCACTGCACTGCGCGCCTTTGAAGCCGCCGCGAGGCACATGTCCTTTGCCAAGGCCGCTGAGGAATTGCATGTGACCCCTGCCGCCCTGTCGTTTCAGGTGAAGTCGTTGGAACAGCATCTGGGTGCGCCAGTTTTTCACCGCCTAAATCGCGCGGTTTCATTGACCGAAATCGGCATCGCACTGTTGCCCGGCGTTGCAGATGGGTTTCAGGCACTAAATGTGGCGTGGCGCGCGGCACGGCGGATGCAGGACACAACGACGCTAACGGTGACCGCGGGCCCTGCGTTCACTGCAAAATGGATGGCACCTCGATTCTATGAATTCGCGCGGTCCCATCCGACAATCGAGCTTCGGTTTTCAGCGAGCTTGAAACTGGTCGATCTACTGCGCGACGATGTTGATGTGGCAATTCGATTTGGTCTTGGGCCATTTCCAGATGTGTATTCCTGCCCCATGGCGCTGGAATGGGTGACGCCTGTCATGACGCCTGAGCTTGCGCAGCGCTTCCCGACAATAGAAAGCCTAAAAAATGCGCCTTTAATTCATGACGGTTCAATTGATTTTCTAACCCCAAAATGCGACTGGGCAGCATGGTTCAGAGCAACTGGAATAGACTACACACCGGCGCATGGGCCCCGTTTTAGTGGTTCTGATCACGCAGTGGACGCCGCTTTGGCGGGGGCCGGAATAACATTGGGTCGCCGGGCATTGGTGATAAAAGACATCGCAGATGGCCGTCTGGTCGCCCCATATGGAAAGGCGCTAGGCCTGCCTGCGCGTTTCAATTTCTTGTGCATGCATGGTGCAGAAAATCGGCCCCATATCGCCGCCTTTAGGGAATGGGTTTTCACGGAAATTGATCGAACTGCTTTTGTCTCTGACAGCCTTGAAATTCTAACTATGGAAGCGGCTTAGGGACGTACGGTCAAACAAAACCCTGCCTCCTATAGGAGACAGGGCGGGCTGAAACACAGCCGGATTCGAAAATACTCGTGACGCTCTTAGGACAGACGCTCGATTTCTTCCTTTAAGCGGAGTTTTTGTTTTTTCATCTCAGCAACGGCGAGATCGCTTGACCCTGGTGCTCGTTGTTCTGATTCTACTTGATACGAGAGATGATCGTGTTTCTTTCTCAGTTCTTCCAAATGCGAATTTAAGCTCATGGCAGTCCTCCTATCAAGATTGGTATCAACACAACCAATCCAGCAGAAAAAAATCGAGTTGTCACCTCTCAAACGCGGAAAATTCGCAACAAAGAGAAAATCCGCCGATGCCGTCATGATATCGTTAGATAAATTTAGGTGCGTTGCAGAGGTTTTAAGAAACCGGGCAATAATAAACCGTCTAAATCTGCCTTTAGTCAGGGAACGGTAAAGTTGCTCCATCCCGTAAAACCGCACTTATTTGGGGCGTGTAGCTTTCTGCGTCGCGATCATGCTGGATGCCTTGGTGCATCAATAATGGGGCGTGTAGCCGAAAGGAGGCGCGTCCCTCTTTTCTTGCGCGCAGTAAAACCAACTGCGCGTCGCGCCCGATGCGGGGCTGTAATGGCAAAACCTGAATCGAGCCCAGACACGTCGAAACCGCAGCAATAAGGTCAGGCAGACGTTCTGCACGATGGATAAAGCTCGCATATCCTTTTGGTTTCAATCGCTTAGCGGCCGCATGAACCCAATCAACCAAGGGCGTATCCTCCCCCATTGCGGTTTCGCGGTGGTCCAGATCAGATTTATTACCCTGACCACGCAGGAAATAGGGGGGATTGGCGATGACATGGTCAAAGCTTTGCTGTCGCAGATCCGCTGGCAAGGCCGTCAAATCAGCGCAGTGAACATCCAATGTAGCGGAGTTGCGCAGGGCATTCTGGCGGGCCAGCTCCGCATGGTCAGGTTGTAACTCAACTGCCGTCAAAGAGAGATTCGCAACACGCGCGCCTAAACACAAAATTGCAGTGCCAACACCGCAGCCAAGCTCAAGAATTGATTGGCCCGATTTCGCCGGCACAGAGGCCGCGAGCAACACAGGATCAACCCCCGCGCGGTACCCCCTGGCCGGTTGTGTGATCATCAAGCGCCCATCAAGGTAAGCGTTTTCAGTGACTTGCATCAATCTAGCGTATCCGTCGGGATGTCATTATCCATCATCACACGCTTTGCACGCTCTAGATCATCCTCCCGAACCAACATACGCCGAGGGAAGATTCCGATGCCTCCTTCAAGCACGCTCATATTTACGTCCATTTCAAAGCAGGCTATACCCTCGCCACTAAGGAGAGCTTTGGCAAAGGCCATGATCGTCGGGTCATTACTGCGCAAAAGTTGTTTCATAACCGAGATGTAAGGGCAAGCGCGCGGCAATGTCGAGCCTTGTGATCAGGAGTGTGATGGGTCTGGACCACGCAGCAACTAAACCGCATGAGGCGCTTGCCGCTATATTGGCTGACGACATGTCAGCGGTGAACACGTTGATCCGTGCGCGCATGGCTAGTGAGCATGCGCCGCGCATTCCTGAGGTGACAGCGCATTTAGTTAATGCTGGAGGGAAGCGGTTACGGCCGATGCTGACTTTGGCCGCGGCACAGCTTTGTGGATATGAAGGCCCCTATCACGTGCATTTGGCGGCAACGGTGGAGTTCATCCACACGGCCACATTGCTACATGATGATGTGGTCGATGAAAGCGGTCAACGGCGCGGGCGCCCGACTGCTAACCTATTGTGGGATAACAAAAGTTCCATTTTAGTCGGAGATTACTTGTTCTCGCGCTCGTTCCAATTGATGGTTGAAACCGGCAGTTTGCGGGTTTTGGACATTCTGGCCAATGCCTCGGCAACAATCGCTGAAGGTGAGGTTTTGCAATTGACCGCTGCGCAGGATTTGCGCACCGATGAAAACACCTATTTGCAGATTGTGCGCGGCAAGACTGCGGCGTTATTTTCAGCAGCAACTGAGGTGGGTGGCGTCATATCAGGCGCGGATGAGACCCACGTAAAAGCGCTGTTTGACTATGGTGATGCGCTGGGTATTTCGTTTCAGATTGTTGATGATTTGCTTGATTATCAAGGAGATAGCAACGCGACGGGTAAAAACGTCGGGGATGATTTCCGCGAGCGTAAACTGACCCTTCCGGTGATCAAAGCGGTTGCGATGGCCGATGCCGAAGAACGTGCATTTTGGCAGCGCACCATTGAAAAAGGTCAACAGAATGAAGGTGATCTGGAGCATGCGCTAAGCCTGCTACACAAGCACAACACGCTGGAATTGACCCGCTTGGATGCATTGGAATGGGCGGAAAAGGCGAAATCGGCGATGGGCGCATTGCCTGAGCATGAAATCCGTCAAATGCTGATTGATTTAGCGGACTATGTGGTCGCAAGGGTTAACTAATCGGGCCAGATCAATGGCGTGTTAGGTCACAAAAGTTTTGTACGTTTTGT
>CAXIAD010000046.1:0-22656 GCA_964021645.1 uncultured Cognatishimia sp.
ATAAACAGGTTCCCGTCGATCTCGGGCGCGTCGGCTTTGGTGCGGCAGGTGGCGATGCCGTCCTCGTCGATGTCATCAACAATCACATCCATGGTTTGGCCGACTTTGGCTTGCAGTTTTGCCTCTGATATCGCTTGGGCTTTTTCCATGAAACGATCCCAGCGTTCTTGCTTTAGCTCGGGCGCAACGTGATCGGGCAGGGCGTTGCTGCGGGCACCCGCGACGTTTTCGTATTTAAAGCAACCGACGCGGTCTAGTTGCGCCTCGTCCATCCAGTCGAGGAGGTGCTGGAACTCTGCCTCTGTCTCACCCGGATAGCCCACGATAAAGGTTGAGCGCAGGGTGATGTCGGGGCAAATCTCGCGCCAAGCGGCGATCTCGGTCAGGGTTTTGGCGGTATGGGCGGGGCGCGCCATACGTTTCAGAACATCGGGATGCGAATGCTGAAACGGGATATCCATATAGGGCAGCAGCGCGTTGTTGGGATCAGCCATCAGGGGGATCAGGTCGCGCACATGCGGGTAGGGATAGACGTAATGCAGGCGCACCCATAGGTCACGCGCGGTGCCCAGTTGGCCCAATTCGCGGGCCAGATCGGTGATGTGCGTGCGTACCTCGCCGCCCTTCCACGGGTTCAGATCATATTTGCGATCCAGCCCATAGGCGGAGGTGTCTTGGCTGATCACCAGCAATTCGCGCACGCCTGCCTCGACCAGTTTCTCGGCCTCGCGCAGGACGGCGTGGGCAGGGCGCGAGGCGAGTTTGCCGCGCATGTCGGGGATGATGCAGAATTTACACTTGTGATTACAGCCCTCGGATATTTTGAGGTAGCTGTAGTGGCGCGGGGTCAGTTTGATGCCACGCGCGGGCAGCAGATCAATGAACGGATTGGGATCGGCGGGCACGGCGGCATGCACGGCGTCAAGCACCTGTTCGTATTGATGCGGGCCAGTGACGGCAAGGATGCGCGGGTGATGTTCACGGATGTAGTCAGGTTCGGCACCGAGGCAGCCGGTCACGATGACCTTGCCGTTCTCAGACAGGGCCTCGCCGATGGCATCCAGCGATTCCGCCTTGGCCGAATCCAGAAAACCGCAGGTGTTGACGATCACCGCATCGGCACCCGCGTAGTCGGGGGAAATGCCGTAGCCTTCGGCGCGCAGACGGGTGAGAATCCGCTCGCTATCGACCAAGGCCTTGGGACAACCGAGGGAGACCATGCCGATAGTCGGCTGGCCGGGGCGGTTATCATTGGGCAGGGTCGCGCGCGGCGCAAGATCGGGGCGCAGGCTGGGCGGATTTTGCGATGGGGTATCTGAAGCGTTTTGTGACATGGCGCGGCGTATACCGCGCATGGGGCGGTTTGGGAATTGCTGATTTTAGGTGCGTGAGGGTAGGGTGGGTTGAAATGTGTTGGATGATGAGACCGTTATGAGTGAATTAGAGCCCAAGTTGACGCCCGCGAATGAGAACCCATGGTATGTGTTGATGACGCTGTATGGGGAGCAGGAGGGGGAGAGGGTTGATGTAGAATTGCACGAGAAAAACCGTAAGGCGTGGAATGCTTGGGTTGGGCGGGGGATGAGTGTTGAGGAACGGGCGGCGGCGTCGAAGAGTTCCATTCTTGAAGCGCGGGAATTGGGGGTGCCAACGTCTTCGCAGAAATTCGAGATGCTCGAAAGAGTCGCAGACCGCCATAAAGCTGAGATGACCCGGCGAAATAATGATCAGTTTGAGTACCCTGGATTGCCAGAGCTGAAGCACGGCATTGATTTATCTGCAACTGCTTTTGACCATATAGTTTCTTGCAGCAAGTTTGTTTTTCCTGCTGAAGTCGATTTCAACTTGTCAGCGTTTCGCTCTGATACGATTTTCTTTATAGCGACCTTTAGAGAGGCAGTTAATTGTTCAGAGGCGACTTTCTTCTCTGGTGCTGATTTTGGAACCGTAAGATTTGATGGACAGGCCGATTTTTTTGCAACGATTTTCACTAAAGGTGCTGAATTCCGTTCCGCATCGTTTCGCAAAAACACCAACTTTGACAAGGCGTTGTTCAAATCGGACGTGGATTTTGGATTTACGACATTCGACGCAGATGCAGATTTTGAAATGGCTAGTTTTAGTGCGGGCGTTGAATTTAACTCTGCCACGTTCAGCGGGTTTGTGTATTTTGTTGACGCCAAATTCGGCGTAGCGGGAGCTAACGGCAGGTGTCATCCGCTCTTTCGAGAATGCCAATTCGAAAAACCCACTAGTTTTCGGTCGGCAATGTTCTTGGATACCTACCCTGATTTTTCGGGAGCGACTTTGCACGATAAGACAACGTTTCGGGCCAAGGCGCAGTATTGGCCAAAGCATCCGAAGCAGTCGGCCGAGGAGGCACGGGAATCTTGTGCGGTGATCCGGCATAATGTTGGTAATCAGGGATTGCCTGAGGATGAGCATTTCTTTTTCAGGCGGGAGATGTTGTTTGCGGGGCGGTATGGGCCTTGGCCTCAGCGCCTAACCTATCAGGCGTTTGGTTGGGTGTCGCATTACGGAGCGTCGATTGCGCGACCGGTGCGGGCGCTGGTGACGACGGTGATTGCGCCTGCTGGTATGTTTGCCGCAGCTTTGGAGAAGTCGGGGGAGGGGCTGAACCTTGCCGATTGCTTTTCTGGGTTGGCGCTGAGTTTCTCAAATACGTTCAGGTTGTTTGGATTTCAGTCGCTGCATTTCACCGGGTTTTATAAGGACAGCGATCAGATACTTGATGCAGTTGCGGGGGCGCAGACCATTCTGGGGTTGGTGTTTTTGTTCTTTCTGGGGCTTGGGCTGCGGCAACGGTTTCGGTTGCGGTAGGGCTTGGCGACGGGTTGCGCGCGGTTTTGGGTGCGCTTTGGCGGGGAAAAATCGGTGGGCGGGGTCATATATGGCCCGTGGATGGCGGGGGATTGCTTATGTGGTTGTTTGGCGGGGGATGCGCGCTTAGATTCAACATAACTAGGTTTTCGTGAGGGTGCGTGATGCGGTGGATTTTTCGGTTGGTAATGGCGGTTGTGGTGGTGATCATCGCGGCTGTGGTGTTGGTGGTGGTATTGCCGGGCGAAAAGATCGCCAAGTTGGCAGCGGATCAGGTGAAGGCGCAGACGGGGCGTGATTTGACCTTTGAGGGGGAGGTGAAAATCTCTTGGTATCCGGTGTTGGGTGTGGCGACGGGGCCGGTGACGCTGAGCAATGCGAGCTGGTCGGATGCGGGACCGATGTTTCGGGCGCAAAGTGCGGCGATTGGTGTGGATATGATGGCGCTGATGGGTGGCAATATTCGCATCAAGCAGATTGAGGTTGTGGGCCCTGATGTGGTGCTGGAAAAGGCGCGTGACGGGCGGGTGAACTGGGAATTGTTACCGGCTGGTGAGGCGGTTGCTGGCGCGGATAGTAGTGGTGCAGCTCCTGCGTTCTCGTTGGATAAGTTGAGCGTGCGGGATGCGCGGTTGCGGTATGTGGATCACGGCGGTGACACGCTGGAGATCGCGGATCTGGATGCCAGTCTGGTGTGGGGTGGTGCGGGGAAACCTGCGGATATCACGCTACGTCTGACGCCGTATGGTGAAGTGATTGAGGTGAGCGCGACGGTGGCTGATCTGACGGGCATGCTTGAGGGTGGCGTGAGTGCTGTGGTTGCCGAGGTTGAGGCCGCGGGCGCGACGGTGTCGTTTGACGGGCGTGGCGGGATTGCGCCACAGATGGCGGGTGTGATTTCAGCGGATATTCCCAAGCCGGATGCGTTGTTGCGTGCGCTGGGTCAGGAGGCGGCTGGTGTGCCGGGGGCGGTATCCTTTGGCGGCGAGGTGACATTCACCAAGGCGGCAAAGTTGAGCCTGCGTAAGGGGCGTGCGGCGCTGGGCCCGAATGCTGTCAGTTTGGCAGCGGATGTGGATCTGGGCGGGGATCGCCCACAGGTGACAGCACAGGTTGTGGCAGGCGCGTTGGATTTCAGTGCGTTTCTGGCAAGTGACGATAATAGCGAGGCAGGCGATGGGTGGTCGACGGCTGCAATTGATGCCTCAGCGCTTGGGGCGGTTGACGGTGTGATCACATTAGCGGCGGAGTCGATTGATCTGGGCACGCTGAAGTTCGCAAGCTCGCGGGTGAAGGTATCGGTTGAGCGGTCACGTGCGGTTTTTGCATTGCAGGAATTGCAGGGCTATGACGGGGTGATCACGGGCGAGTTTGTTGCCAATAACCGCAGTGGCCTGTCGGTTGGCGGGACGTTGAACGCCAATGCGCTGGAAATGAGCACATTGTTGGCGGATTTGGCCGATATTTCGCGGTTCACAGGCAAGGCGACGGCCAAGCTGAGCTTTCTTGGTGGCGGGCAATCGGTGGATGCGATTATGAAATCCCTCAAGGGGAGCGGTAGCATGAACGTGGGATCGGGCACCATCACAGGGTTTGATTTGGACAAGCTATTTCGCGGCTCCACCGGGGGGGGCACAACGGTTTTTGACAGCATGAGTGCCACGATGCAGATCGCGGGCGGCGTGGTGAGCAATGAGGATCTGTTGATGGAGCTGCCGAGCGTATTGGCCAAAGGCAAAGGCACCATTGGATTGGGCGCGCAGGACATCAACTATACCTTTGTGCCGCAGCTGCGCAGTGAAACTGACAATGGAATTGCGGTGCCTGTGCGTATCAAAGGCCCATGGTCTAGCCCGAAGATTTGGCCTGATCTGGAAGCGGTGATTGATCAGAATTTCTCGGAAGAGAAGAAACAGCTTGAGGAAAAGCTTGAAAATAAGGTCAAGGACAAGCTGGGCGTGACAACTGAAGAGGGGCAATCTGTTGAGGATGCGCTGAAACAGAAGCTGGAGAAAAAGGTCGGCGACAAGCTGTTGAACCTATTGGGCGGTGATTAATCGTTTTATTATATAGGTTTGCGTGGTGGTTCCGTTAAACGGAGTGTGGCGGGGCCACACGCTGATTTGTTTATTTGGCGCGCGTGGTGGCGTTGTTTATCCCCGCGAATGTATTGCAAGGGGGCTGCCAAGGTGAGCGGCGGTGTGGTGCGGCATCTGGGGTGAGGGGCATCGTGGGGCTTTCACTTTGTCAGGGGCTTTGTTAAAGGCGGTGCGCTCGGAGTCTCCGAGGGCCGGTCGCAGCCTACCCGGCTTGCTAAAACAAGGGTAAAACTTATGAAGACGATTGTTATCTGCTCTGGCGGATTAGATTCTGTTTCGCTGGCCTATAAAGTGGCGGCGGAACATGAGCTTGTGGGGTTGGTGTCGTTTGACTACGGGCAGCGCCATAAGAAGGAAGTGGATTATGCCGCCCGCGCCGCCGTGCGTTTGGGTGTGCCGCATGATCTGATTGATATGAGCCATATTGGCGCGTTCCTAAGCGGGTCTGCCTTGACCGATGATGTGGATGTGCCTGACGGGCATTATGCCGAAGAAACCATGCGCGTGACTGTCGTGCCAAATCGCAATGCCATCATGTTGGCGATTGTGTTTGGTGTGGCGGCGGCAAAGGGGGCCGATGCGGTGGCAGCGGCGGTGCATGGGGGGGATCATTTCATCTATCCCGATTGTCGCCCTGAATTCATTGATGCGTTTCAGGCCATGCAAGACAAGGCATTGGACGGCTATGCGAAGGTGAAGCTGTACACGCCATTTGTGCATGAACCGAAGTCTGCGATTGTGACCGAAGGGGCCAAGCATGGCACGCCCTTTGGGGATACGTGGTCGTGTTACAAGGGTGGCGATGTGCATTGCGGACGCTGCGGCACCTGTGTTGAGCGGCGCGAGGCCTTTGATCTGGCGGGGGTTGATGACCCAACCGTCTATGCGGACCCGGATTTCTGGAAATCCGCAGTGGAGGGGCATTGATGTACCGTATTACCAAAGAGTTTCATTTCTCGGCTAGTCATCAGCTGTGCGATTTGCCGGATGAGCACCCTTGTGCGCGCATGCATGGGCATAACTATATCATCGAGGTGGAGCTGAGTGCGGCGCATCTGGATGCCAATGGCTTTGTTGTGGATTACCGTGAATTGGCACCGCTGAAACGGTTCGTGGATGATGAGCTGGATCACCGGCATCTGAATGATGTGTTTGGCCATGATATGGTGACATCCGAGCGGCTGGCGAAAGAGATTTTCGATTGGTGCAAGGGGCGCTGGGCGCAGGTGAGTGCGGTTAGGGTGAGCGAGACGCCTAAGACTTGGGCGGAGTACCGGCCTTGAGCGCGGCTGCATTACGGATCGCGGAGATTTTCGGGCCGACCATTCAGGGCGAAGGTGCTGTCATCGGTGCGCCGACGGTGTTTGTGCGCGCGGGGGGCTGTGATTACCGCTGTAGCTGGTGTGACAGTTTGCATGCGGTGGACAGCATCTATCGCCACGACTGGGCTGCGATGAGCAGTGAGCAGATTTGGGCGCGCATTGTGGAATTGTCAGGTGGTGTGCCGTTGACGGTGTCATTGTCTGGCGGAAACCCGGCGATTCAGGATTTTGGGCCGTTGATCGCGATGGGCAAGGCGCAGGGCTATGCCTTTGCGTTGGAGACCCAAGGATCGGTTGCACGCGACTGGTTTTGTGAATTGGAGCCGTTGATCCTAAGCCCGAAGCCGCCGTCATCTGGCGAAGTGGTTGATTGGGCCAAGTTCGATGAATGCCTGTTGAAGGCAGGGAATGCAGATATTGCGATGAAGATCGTGGTGTTTGATGAGGTTGATTATGATTGGGCGCGCGAGGTTGCCGGGCGATATCCGCAACTGGCGTTGTATTTGCAGCCGGGCAATCACACGCCACCTCCGCCCGAAGCGGAGGATGCGGCGATTGATATGGATGGCATCATGGTGCGGTATGAATGGTTGATTGACAAGGCGCTGGGGGATCGTTGGTTTGCCCCGCGTATACTGCCGCAGTTGCATGTTTTGATTTGGGGCAACAAGCGCGGTGTTTAAGGAGAATACAAATGGCAGATGAGAGCATTTACGCGGGATTGACCCAATTGGGCGGGCAGACGGCATTGCCGAACTCCCCCGAAGAGGCGGTGATGGAGCGGGTGCCGAACCCGCAGGCGGGCACAAATTACGCTGTGCGGTTTACGGCACCTGAATTCACATCGCTGTGCCCGATGACAGGACAGCCGGATTTTGCCCATATCGTGCTGGATTATGTGCCGGGTGACTGGTTGGTTGAAAGCAAGTCGCTGAAGCTGTTTTTGGGATCGTTCCGTAATCATGGGGCATTTCATGAGGACTGCACTGTGACCATCGGGAAGCGGTTGATTGAGCTGCTCGATCCGCAATGGTTGCGGGTTGGGGGCTATTGGTATCCGCGTGGTGGCATCCCGATTGATGTATTTTATCAGACCGGGCCGGAGTTGCCGGGGGTTTGGATCCCAGATCAGGGCGTGCCAACCTATCGCGGTCGCGGCTAAGGCAGATTTGAGACAGAAAAGGCCCCCAAAGTGAGAACTTTGAGGGCCTTTATTTATTCAGGTTGGCGACAGTATTACAGTGCCAGTATTACCACGCGGGTATTAACGGCGACGGTCGCGACGTGAGGACATGGGTTGGAACGCAACGCCAACATGCGCCTCGCAATAAGGTTTACCAGCAACAGTGGGCAGGCCGCAGAACCAGAACTGATCTGTCGCGGGATCGCCAACGGGCCATTTGCAGGTGCGCTCGGTCAATTCCATCAGCGATAGCTTTTTGGCGTGGCGTTCAACCTCGTTCACCTTGGCAAGTGCCTCGGGGCTGATTTCATTGGCGGAGGGCTGTGGCGGCAAAGGTTGCCCCGCAGGAATGATCGCCCGGCGATTGGTGACGGTGCCCGGAACGCGCGGAGGCACGGCGGGTTCGGTCTTGGGCTCAGGGCGGGTGTCAACCTTGGGTTCGGGCTCGGGTTTGACCTCGACCTTGGGCTTGGGGGCGGGCTTGGCCTTGGGCTCTGCCTTGGCTTTGGCGTCGGCACCAGTGCCCGCACGATTAGACAGTCCAAGGCGGTGCACCTTGCCGATCACAGCGTTACGCGTGACGCCGCCAAGTTCTTTGGCGATCTGGCTTGCAGACTGGCCTTCGCCCCACATTTTTTTCAGCAGCTCTACGCGCTCATCGGTCCAGGACATCCACGGTTTCCTTAGCTAAAAAGCGACCCGTGACGGGCCGCCTCGCATTTCTTGGTCAGGGGCCTATTTTAGCCATGCTGGTCTGAGTTACAAGGCAGAGAATCGGGCAAACCGCGGAGCAATGGATATGAATCAGGTCGAAATGGGTGTGCGTCGCTTTGGGCGGGTGAATTGGCTGGGGCTTTATACGCTTGCGTGGCGCGAAATCATGCGGTTCGCCAGCGTGTGGACGCAGACGTTATTGGCACCACTGGTGACGGCAGGATTGTTCCTGATGATTTTCAATATCGCGATTGGACCAACGCGAGGCGAGGTGATGGGCGTGCCGTTCATTGAGTTTCTGGCACCGGGTATTTTGATGATGACCGTTATTCAAAACGCTTTTGCCAATACCAGCTCTTCTATCGTGATTTCTAAGGTGCAAGGCAACATTGTGGATACGTTGATGCCGCCATTATCGCCGTTTGAAATGGTGCTGGGCTATTTGGCGGGGGGCATTGCGCGGGGTGTTTTTGTCTCGTTGGCGTTGAGTGTTGGGTTGGTCGTGTTTCTGGGAATGGACATTGCGCATCCGCTGTTGGCGCTGTGTTTTGTCGTGCTGGGAGCGGGCTTTATGGGGGCCGTGGGAATCCTTGCAGGGATATTTGCGAATAAGTTCGATCAGATGGCAGCGATCACTAATTTTCTGGTGACGCCATTGGCGTTTTTATCCGGGACATTTTATTCGGTGACCGCTTTGCCCCCGGTTTTGCGCGAACTGACGGTGTATAATCCGATTTTCTATCTGATTGACGGGGTGCGATTCGGGGTGCTTGGCGTATCGGATAGCGCACCGATGCTGGGGCTGGCTGTGGTGACGGGCGCGACGCTGGGTCTGTGTCTGGTGGCATGGGCGATGCTGCGCAGCGGATACCGGTTGAAAAGCTAAGATCGCGTGTGAGTTTGCGATGCCGGTGCGCAGTTCAAACTGCGCGCTTGGCCCGCGTTTCGCGCCATGCCAACACGATCGCACCGATCAGGATGATGCCCATGCCTGACCACGAAACAAGGTCGGGCAACACGCCAAAAATAGTCGCGTCATACAGCGTGGCAAAGGCGAGTGTGGTATAGAAAAACGGCGATACAAAGCTGGCGTCGGCCAGCTTCATCGCATTGATAAAGCAGGTTTGCGCCGCTGCCATCAACAGCCCAATCGCAGCAAGTGCCGCCCATTGAGGGGCCGTGGGCCATTGCCAGAAAAAGCTGGCAGCGGTGCTGGCCAAGACCAGACCGATGGCATTGTTTATGAACAGAATCTGCAATGGTGGTTCACGGCTGGTCAAAAGTTTCACAAATATCAGCTCTGCCCCCAGAACAAGTGCGGCGGCAAGGGCAACAAGCGCCCCGGTCTGGATGGCATCCGCGCCGGGTCGCATCAGAATTAAGGCGCCGGATAGGGCGATCAAGGCCGACAGCCAGCGCCAAGGGCCGACTTTTTCCCCCAAAAAGGGAATCGCCAGCATCATGCCAAAAACCGGATTGAGAAAACTGATCGCGGTGGCGTCGGACAGGGGAATGAAGGTCGCGGCTGCAAACATCAGCGTGATTCCCCCCCCGCCAAGGGTTGAGCGGCCAATATGCAGGCGCCAATGCACGCGATTGATCTGGGGCCGCACCCATAGGATCACCATTGAAAACGCCATGAAGGCAAACAGAAACCTGCCTTGGGTGATCTGCAACGGATGCAGTTCAGGGCCCAGAGTGCCTGTCCCCAATGCCTTGGCCAATAGGGTGGTCGCGGCGACAAAGGCAGAGGCAAGCACTGTCAGGGCAGCGGCAAGGATAGGATTTTGGGGCGTTTGGGTCATAGGGTATGGGTGGGGTTAAAAGCTGTCAGGAGCAAGGGCGATGTTTTGGCGGGCAATTTTTGCATCGTGTAAATATCGTGCAAATAGGGGGTTCCCCAAAGCGGATTTCCAGATTATGAGCGTTTTATGATCACTCTTTGCACCCATATCCGAGTCCGACGACTCCGACGCTAAGGCAGCCCTTTGGGCGGCATGATCCTGCGTGGCCGACCTATGGTCTGACATGCACCCCCACTTTCATTGCGCGGAATGCGCGCAGTTCTCTCTCATATTGTTGACTTGAACGCCTGCGTGGGGCAACCACGGGGCTTTGTTATAAAGGACCGGACTATGATCCCCTCTGTTTTGCCGACCTATAATCGTGCACCGCTGAGCTTTGTTAAAGGCGAAGGTAGCTGGATGACCGAGGCGGATGGTCGCCGTTTTCTTGATCTGGGTGCGGGTATTGCCGTGAACGTGTTGGGGCATGCGCATCCTGAATTGGTCGCAGCATTGACCGAACAAGCGAATGAGTTGTGGCATGTGTCCAATCTGTACCAAATCCCCCAGCAACAGGCGCTTGCGGACAAATTGGTCGAGGCGAGCTTTGCCGATACGGTGTTCTTCACCAATTCGGGCACTGAATCATGCGAGCTGGCTGTGAAAATGGCGCGTAAATATTGGTTTGAAAAAGGCCAGCCTGAAAAGGTCGAGATCCTAGGTTTTGAGGGGTCATTCCATGGGCGCTCTTCGGCGGGGATTGCGGCGGCGGGATCTGAAAAGATGACCAAGGGGTTTGGCCCGATGTTACCGGGTTTTGCGCAATTGCCATGGGGTGATTTCGCGGCGGTGGCCGATGCGATATCTGAGACAACTGCGGCGGTGATTGTGGAACCTGTGCAGGGTGAGGGCGGTATTCGCCCGATGGCGGATGCTGATCTACAGGAGTTGCGGCGCATTTGTGATGAGGCTGGTGTGTTGCTGATTTTGGACGAGGTGCAATGCGGTGTTGGGCGGACGGGTAAGCTGTTTGCGCATGAATGGGCAGGCATCACGCCGGATATCATGATGGTCGCCAAGGGCATCGGCGGTGGATTTCCATTGGGGGCGGTTCTGGCCACTGAGGAGGCCGCGAGCGGCATGGTCGCTGGCACGCATGGATCGACCTATGGGGGCAACCCGCTGGCCTGTGCGGTTGGGGGCAAGGTGATGGATATCGTGGCGACGTCCGAATTTCTGGACGAGGTAAACCGCAAGGCCGGGTTGTTCCGCCAAAAGCTGGAGGGGTTGGTTGCCTCCCATCCTGACGTGTTTGAAGAGGTGCGCGGCTCTGGCCTGATGTTGGGGTTAAAATGCAAGGCCGTGAATATTGATGTGGTCAACGCAGGTTATGCCAATGAGGTCATTGTGGTGCCCGCCGCCGATAACGTCATTCGGTTGCTGCCAGCACTAAACATCAATGATGAAGATATCACCGAGGCGGTTGAACGTCTGGATGCTGCTGCAACGATGGTTGCACGGGCGTAAACTGAAAATAGGATGAGATCAGTGAAACATTTTTTGGATATCCACAAAACAAGCCCGGTTGAATTGCGCGGGATCATTGATCAGGCGCGCGAGATGAAGGACGCTCGTAAAGGGCTTTTGCGGGGGCAACCTGATGCACAGCAGCCCTTGGCGGGGCACATGGTCGCGCTGATTTTTGAGAAGCCATCAACGCGGACACGGGTGTCGTTTGACGTGGGCGTGCGCCAGATGGGGGGGCAGACCATGGTGCTGTCTGGCAAGGAAATGCAGTTGGGGCATGGGGAAACCATTGCCGATACGGCACGTGTACTGAGCCGCTATGTTGATCTGATCATGATCCGTACGTTTGACGAGACTGTGTTGACGGAAATGTCGGAATTTGCCGATGTGCCTGTGATCAATGGCCTGACGGATCGCACGCATCCCTGCCAAATCATGGCGGATGTGCTGACATTTGAGGAGCATCGCGGCCCGATCAAAGGTAAAAAGGTTGTATGGGCGGGGGATGGCAACAACGTCTGTTCAAGTTTTCTGCATGCTGCCGGGCAATTCGGGTTTGATCTGACATTCACCGGCCCCAAGGTTTTGGACCCAGACCCCGAGTTTGTTGAGCTGGCGCGCAGTCAGGGTGTGAACATCGAGATTGAGCGCGATGCCTATAAGGCGGTGAAGGGGGCGGATCTGATTGTCGCGGACACTTGGGTCAGCATGCATGATGCGCAATCCGCGCGGGAACGGCGTCATAATTTGTTGCGCCCGTATCAGGTGAATGATGATCTGATGAGCCACGCAAAACCGGACGCATTGTTCATGCATTGCCTGCCTGCCCACCGGGATGAAGAGGTGACAAGTGCCGTGATGGATGGCCCGCAATCGGTCATCTTTGATGAGGCGGAAAACCGGTTGCACGCGCAAAAGGCTGTCATGCGGTGGTGTCTGGATGTTTGATCTGGCGGTGCTGTCACAGCAAATTCGCCGTCGATAGAGCCGCATTCGCCAAAGCGATTGGGCGCACGGTGCATCTTGGCTTGAAGCTTGGGTCGGTGTGGCCCAAGCTAGGGCAGGCAAGCAAAGGGGCAACAGGCATGAGTGGATCAGATATCGGTGTCTATGGTTTGGGAACCATGGGAAGTGCCTTGGCGCTTAACTTTGCCGAGAAGGGATTTAACGTAGCCGTTGCCAATCGCGAAGTTGAGTGGATTGACGGTTTCGTTAGCGAAGCGGGTGATTTACAGCCCAAAATCACCGCATGCCGATCGTTGGAAAACTTTGTTAAGACGCTAAAGGCCCCGCGTGTGGTGCTGTTTATGATCCCGTCAGGTGCGCCGATGGACGCAATGATCGAGGCGATTGCGCCGTTACTAAGTGCCGGGGACACCATCATTGATGGTGGAAACGCCGATTTCAACGACACCCGCCGACGGTTTGCAATGCTGGAAAAAAGCGGGTTGCATTTTGTCGGGATGGGCGTGTCTGGCGGCGAAGAAGGCGCGCGGCATGGCCCGTCGATGATGGTTGGCGGCTCTGATCATAGTTGGGTGCAATTGCGCCCCATGGTCAATGCGATTGCGGCGCGGTTTGAGGGTGATCCGTGTGTGGATCATCTGGGATCGGACGGTGCCGGGCATTTCGTGAAAACGGTGCATAATGGCATAGAATATGCGGATATGCAGATGATGGCCGAGGTTTATGGCCTGTTGCGGGATCGCGCAGACATGGGGGCCATGCAAATTGGTGAGATGTTTGATCGCTGGAACGATGGCCCGTTGCAATCCTATTTGATTGAAACAACCGCCGCGGTTTTGCAAAGCACGGACAGCCGAACCGGTCAGCCCATGGTTGATGTGATTCTGGATAAGGCCGGGCAAAAGGGCACGGGGCGCTGGACGGTTATTGAGGCATTGAAGCTGGGTCAATCGGCCAGTGGTATCGAGGCGGCAGTTGGTGCGCGGGCGTGGTCGTCGGTAAAATCCTTGCGTGAATTGGCGGAAACGACGCTGGTTGAGGATATTGAAGGTGGTGCTGTGCCTGATGAGGCGGCGCTGGAGCGCGCGTTAGAGGCTGCACGCATATTGGCGCATGTGCAGGGGTTTGATGTCTTGAGTGCCGCTTCTGAGGCGTTTTCATGGCAGCTTGACCTTGGGCGGATTGCCGAGATTTGGCGGGCGGGATGCATTATCCGGTCGGGCCTGTTGGATCGGCTGGCTGAGGCGTTGCGTAGTGAGTTGCCGGGGGGAGCCTTGTTGCTTGCGCCCGAGTTGGTAGTGCGGTTGCATGTTTGCGTGCCAGCATTGCGCCAAGTAGTTGGGGCCAGCATTGCCATGGGGCAACCTGTGCCTGCGTTGGCAGCGGTTCTTGGATGGTATGACACCATGCGCGCAGGGCGCGGGACGGCCAACCTGATACAGGCGCAGCGTGATTTCTTTGGGGCGCACGGGTTTGAGCGCATGGATGATGACGGCAAGCATCATGGCGATTGGCTGCGCTGATCATTGAATTTGGCGTGATCTAGCGGAGTGCGCGGTGCGCACGCTGTAGGATTTGGTTGCGTATGAGGTGGGGTTTCGCGTTGATCAGGCAGCGGTGTATGTCGCGCCGCCTGATCTAGGAAATGTATGTGCCCGACGTGGGGCTTGGATTTTTCGCGACGCGTATTAGCCGGTGACCGCGTTTAGGATCAAGAAGATCACGGCAGACATGGCAGCGGCGGCGGGCACGGTGATGACCCATGCTGCAACGATTGTCATGAAGTGGCTACGACGGACCAATTTGCGGCGGCGGCGTTCCTCGGGAGAGTAAGTGATGGATTGGCCGCGTTGTTTGGCGTGGTTGCGCAGGCGGCGTTCTGTATCCCATTCGCGGAAGAAACCAACGCCGAATACAGCACCAACGGCGATATGTGTCGAGGAGACCGGCAGGCCGAGCCAGCTGGCCACAATCACGGTGATTGCCGCAGAAAGCGCCACACAATAGGCACGCATTGGGTTCAGTTTGGTAATCTGGCTGCCAACCATGCGGATCAGTTTTGGGCCAAACAGAAACAGGCCAAAGGAAATACCGAAGGCTCCGATGATCATGACCCACAGAGGGATCGCTACTTTGGAGGCGAAATCACCAAACTCGGAGGCGTGTACGATTGCGGCGAGAGGGCCAACCGCATTTGCAACATCATTTGCACCATGTGCAAACGACAGCAGGGCGGCTGAGAAAACCAGCGGCAGGCTGAACAGCACTTTGAGGGATTTGTTGCGGTTCTCTAGGCCTTGGGACTGGCGGGCGACCAATGGTTTGGCGATGGCCCAACTTGCGATGCCTGCGATAAGCCCGATCAGCAGCGCAGTTTCGATGTCAATTTTGACGATCCGCTTGAGGCCCTTTAACGCCAGATAAGCGGCGAAGGCTGCGGTCATGATCCCGATCAATACCGGAACCCAGCGACGGGCAGCGGCGAGTTTGTCTTCTTGGTAGATGATGCGGGCCTTGATGAAGGCCAAGAACATTGCCGCGACAAGACCACCAAGCAGGGGCGAGATCACCCATGAGGCAGCGATTTTGCCCATGGTCGGCCAATTCACAGCTGCAAACCCTGCGGCCGCGATGCCCGCGCCCATCACGCCCCCGACAACCGAATGCGTGGTTGAAACTGGTGCGCCGACGAATGTGGCCAGATTGACCCAGAGAGCCGATGAAATCAGGGCGGCCATCATGGCCCAAATAAAGATGCGCGAGTCGGAAAAACCTGCGGGGTCAATGATGCCTTTGGAAATCGTGGAGACAACATCCCCGCCAGCAAGCAAGGCACCCGCGCTTTCGAATACGACTGCGATGGCGATTGCGCCGCCCATTGTCAGGGCCTTGGCACCCACGGCCGGGCCCATGTTATTGGCGACATCGTTGGCCCCGATATTGAGGGCCATATAGGCACCAAAGCCCGCCGCCGCGACAACGATCAACGTATTGGTGTCCTGGCCGAAAAACACAGCGGCCAGCAGTGCGGCTATTACGATGAAGGCGAGAGAAATCCCAGCGCCGACCAAGGGGCGTGAGACGTAGGCCGTGGCCGTTTCCAGATGCGAGATGCGGCTGAGATCGTTATCCAGCGCCTTCCACTCTTGTCCAAGCTTATCCGATGACATGGCGTGCTCCTATTGTAATTAGGCGACCACGGCGCAGGTCAGAGACCCAGACTGTGGAGGTGTATTCAGAGTTGTGGGCAGGCCTCGAGTCGAAGGTTGGCAACATCTGCACACGTCGTATTTCTTGGCGCAGCGATTAACTGGGTTCGCCGTCCAAAACAACTTATTTTTGAGAAAGGAAAGCGTTTCTACCTAAACCCGTGACAGGTTTATGCGGAAGCGTTGCACAAGGGCTTGATGTCGTGGGGGTTTCGCGAAAAAGCGGGGGATTCAAGTATTTGTCGAAACGTATAGCAAAGAATCGATTACAAACGCCGCAGGATGGATTTCAACCCGGGTTCTTGCACCATTGAGGCCGCCTCATGGGGGGTGACCCATGTGCGTTCGCGTTCGTGTGCTTCTGGAAAGATATCCACGAGGTTTTCGACTTTGACACGGTAAACCTGCGCCTCGATCGGGACGGGTAGGCCGGTGTTTAGGGTTTTATCATAGCCAAAACTGCCAACGGGTTTTGCATCAATCGTTCCCGTTTCAACGCCCGCTTCTTCCCATGCTTCTTGCATGGCGGCACCTGGATCATCTTTGCCCTTTATCGGCCACCCTTTGGGGAGAATCCAGCGTTTGGTGCCGCGACTGGTGACCAGCAACACCTTGGTTTCGGTGTCGTTTATGCCCTCATTGCGATAGCACAGTGCTGCCACTTGCTGACGTCGGGGACGCCGCAGCATTGGGCCGACAATAGATGTCAGCGCTTGTGTAAACGCAAAGGTCATAAGGTGTTTTCTGCTGCTCGCTAAATCGGATTATTATTTTGATTATGTAACAATAATAACCACTCAACGCAGAAATTGCAACCGCACGGCAAATAAGGTCTTTAAAAACAAGGGTTTTCATTTGCGACGTTGAACGCGCAGGGTGGGATCTGCTTGGGTCGGATCCTCGGGCCAAGGGTGTCTTGGGTAGCGTCCGCGCATGTCTTTGCGCACATCTGCATAGGAATTCGCCCAAAATCCGGGGATATCCATTGTGGTTTGCACAGGACGTTGCGCCGGTGACAGTAGTGTGACCCGCAGGGGAGTGTTGCCAATCAAGGGGTGGGTTTTCTGGCCGAACATCTCTTGGAGACGCAGGGCGATTTCGGGATGTTCCCCCGCGTAATCAATCGGGATTTTGCGATCCAGCGGGGTGGTGAAATGGGCGGGGGCCTGTTGATCCAATATTTGCATTTGTGACCAATCTAGGCGGGCGCGCAGAGGCTCTAGTAGGTTGAATTTCTTCCAATGGTCTGCGGTTTTTACGCCTGTCAAATGCGGTAGCAACCAATCGTCGATGGTGTCCAGTAGGGCCGCGTCCGACATATCCGGCAGATCGTGACCTGCGGCGCGCAGTAACGCAACACGCGCAACAAAGCGGTGTCCGGCTGCATCCAATGTGATGCCCAGATCACGCACGCCGTCCAGCATGGCATGGGCGACGGCATCGGCGGGTGCGTCTTTCCACATTCGGTCATCTAGTGCGATGGCCCCAAAGCATTCTTGTTGGCGTGCGACAACGCGACGCTCTCGTTTGGACCATGTGCAGGTGTTTTGCCATGCGATTTGGTCGGCAAAGAGGCTGCGCACTTCGACATTGGTTATCGGGAGGGCCATGCGAATGCGGGCCTCGCGCGGGTTACCATCTAGATCGGTTGCCACGATGAGGCGGCTCGCGGCAATCGGGTCTTCGGCGTCGATCACCGCGCCTTTGCCACCTGAGAGGATAAAGCGGGGCATGTCCCCTTTGCGGCGCAAACCGATGCGATCCGGGTAGGCGAGGGCGGCCATTTCAGCCAAGGAGCGGTGGGGTTTATCCGTGACTGTGCGCGATAGGCGGCGTGCCTCGTCGCGTAGGCTGTGCAGCGCGCCTTGGTTGATGTTCCATGGGCGTTGGCTGGCGAATTTTTTGGGGTCGGCCAGCGCCTGAACCCTAAGCGATAAATCAATCGGGGCCGCACGCGGCAGGGGATCACGGCCCGCCATAAGGGCCGCTAGCGGGGCCGCTGATTTACCTGCAAGCGCGAGCATATGCGCCAAACGGGGATGCAGGGGCAGAGCAGCGATGGCGCGACCGTGGGGCGTAATGCGGTTTTGCAGATCCAAAGCGCCCAAGCTGCGCAACAGATCTAAGGCCTCGGCATAGGTGCCCGGGTTGGGCGGGCTGAGAAAGGCAAGCTCCTGCGGCTGTGCGCCCCAGAGCGCGAGCTCAAGCGCGAGGCCCGTCAGGTCGGCGACCTCGATCTCTGCGGGGGGGAATTGTTGCAACCCGCCTTCCTCGCCTTTGGTCCAAAGACGATAACAGGTGCCCTCGGCGACACGGCCAGCGCGGCCTTGTCGTTGGGTGGCCTCGGCGCGGGTGACACGTTCGGTAATCAGGCGCGACATGCCGGAGCCGGGATCAAAGCGCGCGCGGCGTGCCCGTCCGGCATCCACAACCACGCGCACATCCTGAATAGTAAGCGAGGTTTCGGCGATGGATGTGGCAAGCACCACTTTGCGTCCCGTCGTCGCGGGTTGGATCGCCTGACGTTGTGCCGCAAAATCCATCGCCCCAAACAGGGTGTGGATGTGACAATCGGGGGGGAGATTTAGCAGCGAGGCTGTGCGTCGTATTTCGCCCTCCCCCGGTAGAAATACGAGAATGCCGCCTGTGGTTTCGCGGGCTGCCTGTTCAATCAGACGGGCGGTGGATGCCTCTAGCCGGTCTGTTTTAGTGAGAGGTCTGTCCAGCCAACGGGTTTCGACATCAAAACTGCGTCCTTGCGAGGTGATCACCGGGGCATCATTCATCAATCGCGCCACCGGTTCTGCATCTAATGTGGCGGACATGGCCAGCAGAATCAGATCTTCGCGCAGGGCACCGCCAAGTTCGAGACAAAGCGCGAGGCCGAGGTCAGCATTAAGGCTGCGTTCGTGGAATTCGTCAAAAATAACGGCACCGATGCCTGTCAGCTCTGGATCGGATTGGATCATGCGGGTCAAAATGCCCTCGGTCACGACCTCAATTCGGGTGGATTTCGTGGTTTTGGAGTCGCCCCTAACACGGTAGCCAACAGTTTGCCCGACAGGCTCCTCCAATGTCTGGGCCATGCGTTCTGCGGCGGCGCGCGCAGCTAGGCGGCGCGGCTCTAGCATGATGATTTTGCCAGTTGTTAGCCCGGCCTTTAGCATTGCAAGTGGTACAACTGTGGTTTTACCCGCCCCCGGCGGAGCCTGTAGCACAGCGCGGCCTTTGGCCTTTAGGGCGTCGATGACCTGATCAAGAACATCATGGATGGGAAGCGTCGTCATGAGCTGTTTATCAGCGATGGGTATCACCGCGTAAAGAGGCGTATGAGGTGGGATGCGTCAAATCGCGACGCATACGGGCTGGACAGCGGGTATAGGGGCGGGGCATTTATTGCCCACGACAATCCCCTATGACCGGGCCCCCATGACCGGGATGCACGTGAGCTAAACCGGGGCGAAAGACGAAACCCGAAGGCTGGAAAGAGATGTGCCGATGAATATTGCCGAGTTGCGCGACAAAATATTGAATCAAGACAGGCGTGCATTGGCGCGGGCTATTACATTGGTTGAAAGCAGGCGCGCAGATCACCGTGCGTTGGCGAGTGAATTGTTAGAATCACTTCGCGGTGCCGGTCGTGAGGCGCTGCGGATTGGCCTGTCTGGTACGCCGGGCGTTGGCAAGTCGACCTTTATCGAAAGTTTTGGCACATTTTTGACGGCGCAAGGCAAACGGGTTGCCGTTTTGGCGGTTGATCCATCGTCAGCGCGTTCCGGGGGATCAATTCTGGGGGATAAAACCCGGATGGATCGGCTGGCGCGCGACGCCAATGCCTTTATCCGGCCATCGCCGAGTCAGACCCACCTAGGGGGCGTTGCGCGCCGCACGCGCGAAGCAGTTGCGCTGTGCGAGGCTGCCGGATACGACGTCGTGCTGATCGAAACGGTCGGCGTGGGGCAGTCGGAAACCGTGGTTGCCGAAATGTCTGATTTGTTTTTGCTGTTGCTTGCGCCTGCAGGGGGCGATGAATTGCAGGGTGTCAAACGGGGCATCATGGAAATGGCGGATCTGATCCTTGTAAATAAGGCGGATGGCGATTTGAAATTCCCAGCCATGCGGACATGTGCGGATTATTCCGGGGCGTTGCGCCTCTTGCGTAGGCGACCACAAGACCCAGAAGATTTCCCTAAAGCGATGACCGTCTCAGCACTTCAGGAACAGGGGCTGGCTGTTGCGTGGGATGAAATGAGCACGCTAATCGGGTGGCGGCGCGAAAACGGCCACTGGGCCGGGCGTCGTGCGGAACAGGCAAAGTTCTGGTTTCAAGAAGAAGTGCGACAGGGGGTTTTGGCGCAGTTGCAGGCGGGCGATGTGCGTGACGAAATTGACCGATTGGGTGCCTTGGTCGTCGATGGGCAGATCACCCCGGCTGCGGCGGCTGATCAGGTGTTGGCGCGGCTGGATATCCGGGCAGGATAGGGCAGGGGTGTGTTGTCTGCGTTAAATCGGGGGTATCAATGCATGTATCCTGATGTGTCGCGGATTTCATTGGGTGAATCACTTGACGCCTGCGTGAATTGGGCATAGTGACCCCCCAACGAATTTGGGTGCTGCGCGTGGCAGTACCTGTTTGCTTTGACGGGGCACCATCCCCGTGGACCGAAAAACGAGGATGAACCCATGGCGCGCCGCTGCGAACTGACCGGAAAAGGCCCTATGTCTGGCAACAATGTCAGCCATGCTAAGAACAGAACCAAGCGGCGTTTTCTGCCGAACCTGAACGACGTTACGTTGCAGTCTGAAACGCTTGGCCGTTCGGTCAAACTGCGTATTTCTGCCGCTGCGTTGCGCACTGTTGATCACCGTGGTGGTCTGGACGCGTTCATGGCAAAAGCAAAAGACACCGAGCTGTCTGACAACGCTTTGAAAATCAAAAAAGAGATCTCAAAAGCTCAAGCCGTTAGCGCCTGAACTATTTGATCTGTTTTAGTCACGGATAGTGATTTTGCCCCGTCTGTTTTCAGGCGGGGCTGTTTCATTTTGTCGCTTCCCATTCTGGTCAGGAACACCCTATATCAGGGGTATGAAGCGGTTTCGTAGATATCTTTCTGTACTGTTGATTCTGGTACTGACCTTGACGGGTCATTCCATGGCGATTGCGCGTGGGATGCCGGCAACGGTCGGGTACATGGAAATCTGTAACGGTGCCGAGATCGTTATGCTGGCGACGGATGCGCAGGGGAACCCCACTGGGCCCGCGCATATTTGCCCAGAGTTTTCGCTATCATTGTTGGATGCGGTGGCTGTGCCAACCTTGGAGGGGTTCCTGGCCCCCGAGAGCCGCGCAGAAACTGTATTACCGCAGCCCGAAACATCGGACATTGAACTGCGTGTTTCAGCGCATGCAAGGGCGCCTCCTGCCGATCTGTAACCACCTTAATCGTTGAGTTTACAGATACATAGACAGGAGAGACGACATGTCTTTTAAATCCCTTTGTTTGGCTGCGGTTGCAGTCTCCACGTTTGCGATGCCAGCCTTTGCTGAGAGCGTGATTACCATCACAGACCCCTATGTGCGCGTTGCGTCGAAAGCCGCGAAGGCGGGGGCTGCGTTCATGATGATTGAAAACACCGGCGATGAGGCTGATCAGCTGATCGGGGTGCGCTCAACCGTTGCGAAGAAAGTTGAGCTGCACACGCACATCGATATCGGTGATGGTGTCATGCAAATGCGCCATGTTGAGGGGGGCTTTGCTGTGCCGGCTGAGGGCATGCACATGTTGCAGCGCGGCGGCGACCACGTGATGTTCATGGGTTTGACCACGCGGTTGTCACATGGCGATGTGGTGAAAATGACGTTTGTCTTTGAAAACGCAGGGGAAATCAGTGTTGAAGTCCCCGTGGATCTAGAGCGCAAACCAAAACACGGCGGCATGAAGCACGGTATGAAGACCGAGGACTGATAGGATTTGAGTGCGGGGGCGGGTTCGCTCGCCCCTAGCATATCCACCTTTGCGGGCCTAATATTGCTGAATATGAGCGAGGAAATTGAGTATGGCCGATTGGATTGCAACCCTAAAAGGTGACGGTATTTCAAAGGGTTGGCGGCTGCCCGACGGGTTTGTGGCGCAGGCTGAAACCGTTGAGGGGATACGGGACCAATTGGGGCGTGATCTGGCGGTTTTCTCGGTTGGGGGGGCTATGCGGATGGTGCCTTGTGCGGTTGTTGCGCCTGTTGTTGACGGGGAGATTGCGCCGCTGGGGCAGGCGAACCCGCCAGATGAAACCGGGGAAGCTGTGATTGCGGCGGCGGGTGTTGTCGCGTGTAAACCGGGCTGGGACGGGGTTGTCTGTGTGACGGGCGCGCGGTCTTGCTGGATGCACCTAAGCGCCGGAGAAGTTGTGAGTTTTCAAAGCTTTGCCTCGGGGCGAATTGCGACTGCGATGGCTGTGGATGCCGGGCCTGAGGCGCATTTTGACGCTGCTTTGGCTGAGGTTTTGGCGCGGCCAGAAAGGTTGGCGGCGGGGCTGGCGCGGCCTGATTTGGATCAGGCGCGGATGTGGGGATGCCTTATCGGGGCGGAGATTGCGGCGGCGAAACCCTATTGGTTGGGGCAAGAGGTTGTTGTGGTGGGTGAAATGGCGAAATTATATGCCAAGGCACTGAAAATGCAGGGTGTTTCTGTCGACGTTTTAGATGAACAAAAGATTTATGTTGCTGGGTTCACGGCCATAAAAGATGCGTCCTGAGACAGCGTATTAACGCAGTACGTTGCGTTAATGAGGGGAATTGGCCCACCCACCGTCACGTAGAAAATGGATTTTGCGCAACAGGGCCGCACAAGATGTTGGGGTGTTGCGCCGCGTATGAGGCAAGGTACGCAGAGTTCACGATTGTCGAAAGTGACGAAATGTGAATTTCAGGCTCTGAATTGTACGTTTCGCGGTGGTTTGGTGGATTGGCTGGTTAATAGGGCAGGGTTTATGCCGTTTATTTTGGCTATTTTC
>CAXIAD010000047.1:0-22296 GCA_964021645.1 uncultured Cognatishimia sp.
CGTTGCAAACCGTTGTTGTTGGATCACGCCTTTTGTCACCGGCCCGCCACCGCCATCGCATTTGCATTTCGGGTTTGTTCATATGGTTTGCAAGCCATGTTTTCAGCGCGTTTGCCTCATTCGTCGGCAATCCAATGATGTGGGTAACAAAGGCCTCGTTGAAATTCAGGAACTTGCGTCCGGTCACGGGATGCGTGCCGATCAACGGACGTACCGAATGACCGAAACGTGCCACGCTCTCATTCAGGCGTTCTGCTGCGGTTTTACCCTCGGCAGCATGGGCAAAATTGTTGCGGAAATCGCCCATGTCATGCAGCGCCTCAAGCGTTTCAAGATCGCGCTTCATGCCCTCGGACAACAGATCATAGGCGGCATAGTTGCTGGACCACATGGTATCGCCGCCAACCTCGGGCACATGCCGCGCCACAAGGATCGAGGCAAAGGGCTGGCGCGCCTTGAATGTCAAATCCGTGTGCCATGAATTGGTATCTGGCGGGGCACCACTGTCGTTTTCCAGCTTCACGATGCGGTCAAACCCGTCAACATGTGGATATAGCGGATGCGGCGCGTCCAACTCACCAAAGCTTTGGGCGAAGGCCATGTGCGCCTGCGGAGACAAATCAGCCCCACGAAAAAACACCACTAGATTGCCCATCAGCGCATCATAAATGGCGTTACCCATTTCCGGGCTTAGCGGTTTGGTGAAATCAACCCCGCTGATTTCGGCACCTATGGCGGGGGTCGTTTTGTCAATTTTCAACACGGCATCCTCCTCAAGCGTTCCACATTGGGCCCATCAATTTACCCTAAGGCGGAACGATCTATGCAAAAACAGGCTCCGCCGCCCGCACTGAAAAATCTGTCTTGTTTCCGACATCAAGGCACATCTCGTTTGAACACGACTTTCGATCATCCGCGCAAACAAAAAGGGCCGCCCAAAGGCGACCCTTAAATTCTTAGCAGTAAGGCTTTGCATGTGGCTGTTTGGTCCTAGAACCAAATGCCCGCTGCATCACATTTCCCAAAGGGAAACGTGATTACATCATGCCGCCCATGCCGCCCATTCCGCCCATGTCAGGCATGCCGCCACCGGCGCCGCCATCGTTGGAAGGTTTGTCAGCAACCATTGCTTCGGTTGTGATCAACAGACCAGCAACTGATGCTGCGTCTTCCAGAGCTGTACGAACAACTTTGGCTGGGTCAATCACGCCGAATGCGAACATGTCACCATATTCTTCGGTTTGTGCGTTGAAACCAAATGATGTGTCGTTGCTTTCGCGAACTTTGCCCGCAACAACAGCACCGTCAACACCAGCGTTTTCAGCGATCTGGCGCAGAGGCGCTTCGATTGCTTTACGCACGATTACGATACCGGCGTTTTGGTCAGCATTGGCGCCTTCCAGGTTTTCAAGTGCTTTTGCACTTTGAACCAGAGCAACACCACCACCAACAACAACACCTTCTTGTACGGCCGCACGGGTCGCATTCAGGGCATCGTCAACGCGGTCTTTGCGCTCTTTAACTTCGATTTCGGTCATGCCGCCAACGCGGATAACAGCAACACCACCGGCCAGTTTGGCAACGCGCTCTTGCAGTTTTTCACGATCGTAATCTGAAGAAGTTTCTTCGATCTGTGCACGGATTTGTGTAACGCGCGCTTCGATCTCAGCTTTTTCGCCAGCACCGTCAACGATAGTAGTTTCGTCTTTGGTGATTTCGATTTTCTTGGCAGTACCCAGCATGTCCATAGTAACGGACTCAAGCTTCATGCCCAGATCTTCGGAGATCACTTGACCACCGGTCAGGATCGCGATGTCTTGCAACATGGCTTTGCGACGATCGCCGAAACCAGGTGCTTTAACAGCTGCGATTTTCAGACCGCCACGCAGTTTGTTCACAACCAAAGTTGCAAGCGCTTCGCCTTCAACATCTTCTGCAATGATCAGAAGTGGTTTTTGCGACTGGATCACTTGCTCAAGCAAAGGAACCATTGCTTGCAGCGAAGAAAGTTTCTTCTCGTGCAACAAGATCATGCAGTCTTCGAGTTCTGCAATCATTTTGTCAGCGTTGGTCACAAAGTAAGGTGACAGGTAGCCGCGGTCGAACTGCATGCCTTCAACAACAGTGGTTTCTGTTTCCAGACCCTTGTTCTCTTCGACAGTGATAACGCCTTCGTTACCAACTTTTTGCATCGCGTCTGCGATTTGCTGACCAATGTCTGCTTCGCCGTTGGCGGAGATGGTGCCAACTTGGGCAACTTCAGCAGAGTCTTTGACTTCGCGCGCCATGTCTTTGATGCTTGCAACAACTTTAGAAGTCGCCAGATCAATACCGCGTTTCAGATCCATTGGGTTCAGACCAGCAGCAACCTGCTTTAGGCCTTCTTTGACGATCGCCTGCGCCAGAACTGTCGCAGTCGTTGTGCCGTCACCGGCTTCGTCATTGGTCCGGGAAGCAACTTCCTTGACCATTTGTGCGCCCATGTTTTCGAACTTGTCTTCTAGTTCGATCTCTTTCGCAACGGATACACCATCTTTGGTGATACGTGGTGCGCCAAAAGATTTGTCCAAGATGACGTTACGGCCTTTGGGGCCCAAAGTCACTTTAACAGCATCGGCAAGAATGTTTACGCCACGCAGCATTTTGTTGCGGGCATCGGTGTCAAATTTGACGTCCTTAGCAGCCATTTAGCTTGCTCCTAGTAAAATTTCTGAAACGACGATTTAGGCAATGATGCCCATGATGTCGGATTCTTTCATGATCAGCAGTTCTTCACCATCAACGGTGATTTCTGTGCCGGACCATTTGCCAAACAGGACTTTGTCGCCTGCGCTGACGTCCAGTGCGATACGATCGCCATCTTCATCACGCAAGCCAGCGCCTACAGAGATGATTTCGCCTTCAGCAGGCTTTTCTTTGGCGCTATCGGGGATGATTAGGCCGCCGGCGGTTTTCTCATCGCCTTCGGTACGACGAACCAGCACGCGGTCATGCAACGGTGTAAATTTCATCTTCGAGGCTTTCCTTACTCAAAGTTTCTCCCAGACTCTGAATATTTCCAGAGCCGTTATCACTCATCACTTCCGAGTGCTAACGGCGTATAGCTAGGGTCGACATCAGGGCGAGTCAACACGCAAGGCACAATTTTCATGATTGTTCAGGCCAAGGCGCTACCCTAAGCTGCCATCACGCTGTATTTTAGGGACGGAACTTAATGATTTTCAGGATTTTAATTGCAGTTTGTTTGCTGCTTGCTGCTCCAGTGAATGCAGAATGCACCAACCGTGATCTTATCGCGGCCCTGCCTGCGCATGAGCGTGCGACCCTAACCACAACCAGCGAGGCCATTCCTTTTCACAAGGGATTGCTATGGCGCGCCACCAAGGATGACACGCGGTTAACTGTGTTTGGCACGTATCATTTGTTACACGAGGCGACCGAACGGCACTTGGCGCAGATCACCCCCTATCTGGATGCCGCCGACATTGTGTTTCTGGAAATGAACCTTGCTGACACAGAAGCGTTTGAGCGGCGGGTGAAAAATGATCCCAGCTTGATGGTGAATACTGATGGCCCTACCCTGCCCGAGCTATTAAGTGAAGAAGACTGGCAAATGCTGTCGGATGAATTGCGCCAACGCAGCATCCCGCCCTTTTTCATCGCAAAAATGAAACCAATCTGGGTCAGCTTCATGCTTGCAATGCCAACCTGTTCAGACATTCCAGCGGCGCAGCTTAACCGGGGCATTGACCGGCTGATCGCAGAATACATTGCTGGCCAAGGCTACGACAACCGTTCTTTGGATGATGCAGAGGCGCTTGTAGCCCTGTTCAACGGCTTTAGTTTGCGCGAGCAAACGGCCATGATCACCTCATATCTACGGTCGGATTTAGATATCAACGACATGATGTTCACACTGCTGAAATACTACAAATCCGGCGATAGCGCGTTGATTTGGGAATTCAATCGCCTGCTCAGCCTGCAAACAGAGGAACCACACGCCGCCGAGGATTTCGACACCTTTGCGCGCCGCCTGCTGCATGATCGCAATGCCCAATGGGTGGCAACATTGCTACAAGACGCTATTGGCACATCCAGTTTTATCGCCGTGGGGGCCGCGCATCTACCGGGAGATGCAGGCGTGCTGCAACTGCTGCAAGATCAGGATTTCACCATCACCGCGATGGCGTTTGAGGGCGAGGAATAAGCTAGACATCGGGTTTGGCGGTTAGGGCCGTCGTGCCAGCCGCACTTAACCTGTAAACACCCCGTTCAACCTTTTCAAACCAGCCATAGTGATTGTCACGCATGATCCGCGTTGCCAGCGGGGCCTCTGATCCGGCGGCCACCACCGCCCCCTTGCTTGGCCCATATTCAGCCAGAAATGCCGCACAGCGTTCTGCCTCTTGGCGATAGGCCGTTACAATACCGCCCGCTGTGCCGCCCTTGTTTGGATCCCCCTTGCGGCGGTCAAATTCGCGCAGCATGGCGCCCTTACGGGCCTTAACCTTGCGCGGCTGATAGGGGGCAGGATCGGCATGCACCTGAACATGCCCATCCTCAATCCGTACCGAAACCACGCCCAGCCCCAAACGGCGGCACAGCCCGATATTGCGTTTGAAACTGCGCCAGCCACTACGCCCCGCCCACCGCGGCACGGCCACATAAACCGTGTCGGTGATTGCTTGGCGCGCAACAGCCTGATGCAAAAGCGTCAGCGAAAACCCGATCTTCAACTCCACGATGACAGGATCATCTTCGCCCCGCCGCGCCACCACATCCGCCGCTGCCACCTCGGATTTCACCTCAAATCCGGCGTCTTCCAGCCACTGTTTCACGGGCGCATATAGATCTGTTTCGGCAGGTTTGCTCATACCCCAAGACCTAACCGCAAAAACTCGCTTTGCCAAACATTTGCGCGCGCCCGCGCCTCCCAAAATGACGCATGCAGACACCTGCCCCGTGACATCCAATTCCATCCCCCTTATAAGGCGCGCAAACACGCATATTTCCCAAGGATCGCCCCATGACAACGCTCGTATTTGGCCATAAATCACCTGACACAGATTCAACCGGTTCCCCGATCGTCTGGTCGTGGTATCTGAATGAAATCAAAGGCATCGAAGCAGCCCCTAAATTGCTCGGCGAGCCGAACACCGAAGCAGCCTTTATGCTGACACGCTGGAATCTGGATAAACCAGAAATCATCACCGATGTCGCCGCAGGCACACCCGTTGTCATCGTGGATACCAACAACCCCGCAGAACTGCCTGATGGCATCAATGATTGCGACATCCGCGCCATCATTGACCACCACAAACTGGTTGGCGGTCTGGAAACATCCGGCCCGATCCACATCGTGATGCAGCCGCTGGCCTGCACCGCAACCATCATGCACGATCTGATCGGCGACGATATGGCGAAAATGCCCGAGGCCGTCAAAGGCGCTGCATTGACCTGCATCCTGTCTGATACGCTGGAATTCCGCAGCCCAACCACCACCGATCATGACCGCGCCGTTGCCGAAAAACTGGCCGCTGATCTAGGCATCGACATCGCGTCATATGCCGCCGAAATGTTCGCTGCGAAATCTGACGTGTCGTCCTTCTCAGACGCCGAATTGCTGCGGATGGATTCCAAAGAATTCACCGTCGAGGGCACCAAATTCCGCGTGTCGGTTCTGGAAACCACCTCTCCTTCGGTTGTTCTGGACCGCAAGGCCAGCCTGATGGACACCATGACCACCGTCGCAACCGAGGATGGCGTTGACCAAGTATTGCTGTTCGTCGTCGACATCCTGAACGAAGAGGCCACCTTGCTGGTGCCCAATGATCTGGTGCGCACAGTTGCCAGCAAATCATTCGGCGCAGAGGCCACAGGTGACGCAGTTGTTCTGCCCGGCATCATGAGCCGCAAAAAGCAGATCATCCCTAACCTCAAGGTCTAATCTGCCCAACCGCCGACCCAAATTACAATACGAATAAAACCCCGTCAGAGCAGTCTGGCGGGGTTTTCTGCTGGCCCCGCCGCGCACCCCATAGCCAACCTGCACGATCTGCGTCATACAGCGGGCACAATAATTCAATGTTCGCCAACTCAGTGTTCAAAGGCCCGCCATGACCCAAATCATCACCGCCCTATCCGAGGTTTCAGACCGCTATGACGCCTTGTTCGTCGATCTGTGGGGCTGTGTGCATAACGGCGTCACCGCCTTTCCCGAGGCCGTTTCGGCATTGCAATCCTACCGTGCCCGAGGCGGCATTGTGGTTCTGGTCACAAACTCCCCCAAGCCCCGCGCGGGCGTTGCCGGGCAGCTTAGCCAATTTGGCGTGCCAAAAGATGCCTATGACACCATCGCCACCTCGGGCGATTCCGCACGCTCTGCGATGTTTCGTGGCGCCGTTGGCAACAAGGTGTTTTTCATGGGCGAATGGCAGCGCGACGCCGGGTTCTTTGAACCCCTAAGCCTGCTGGATGAACCTGTGGAAATCACCCGCGTCCCGTTGCAAGAGGCCGAGGGCATCGTCTGTTGCGGTCCCTTTGATACGATGGCCGACCCCGCTGTGAACCGTGCCGATTTTCTATACGCCAAGCAAAAGGGCATGAAGCTGCTCTGCGCCAATCCCGATATCGTTGTTGATCGTGGTGATGTGCGTGAATGGTGTGCCGGTGCGCTGGCCGGCCTCTATACTGAGATGGGCGGCGAGAGCCTGTATTTCGGCAAACCCCACCCGCCGATTTATGACCTGGCACGACGTCGCCTGCGTGAACTGGGCACCGATATTGCTGATTCTGCCATTCTGGCCATCGGCGATGGCATCAAAACAGACATATCCGGTGCGATGGGAGAGGAGATTGATTCCCTCTTTATCTCAGGAGGGTTAGCCGCCAGTGAGACAAAAACCGCAATCCAACCGGATCAAGAGGCCCTAACTGCTTATCTTGACACAGAAAAAACCGATCCAACCTTTACGATCGGTCACCTAAGATAGATGAAATAGGGCTTGATATTCTGCACCTGCGAAGTAATAAAGTTACCAACGGCGGCAATTGTCCGTCTTAATATTACTCTGCTAATTGCAGAATATCACACCTAATCACTATCGGAAGGGTCACCTGATGGACAATATACTGCGCGGAACCATCTGCATTGATGACATTGAGATCGGCATGTCGCGCTCTTTGAGCAAAACCATCACCGATCAAGATATCGAAATGTTTGCCGAGGTTTCTACGGATCACAACCCGGTGCATCTGGATGATGAATACGCCAAAGACACCATTTTCAAGGGCCGCATCGCCCATGGCATGCTGACCGCTGGCTTGATTTCTGCCGTCATCGGCGAACAGCTACCCGGTCACGGCACCATCTATATGGCGCAATCTTTGAAATTCCTCGCCCCCGTGCGCCCCGGCGATCTGGTTTATGCCGAGGTAAAAGTCACCGACATCGAGGTGGAAAAGCGTCGCGTCAAGATGGAGTGCCACTGCTCAGTTGATGGCAAAAACGTCCTGATCGGCGAGGCAACCGTTTTGGCCCCACGCGGTTAATCCGCCTAAAACACCCTATCTACCCCCCTCAGACCCGCGGCGCGCAACGCCACGACCACAGGTCTGAGGGGGTGGTTTGCCCCTTGATGATGCTAGAATGCATCGGGGTACTTGCAAGCGCGCGCATGGCCCGCTAACCCTCCCCCATGCGGATTATCAGAGACTATCAGTTCGTCGCAAAACAGGACCGGGGTGCCAGTGTCGCCATCGGCAATTTCGACGGTGTTCACATCGGCCATCTGTCGGTGATCGAACTTGCACGCAAGGCAGCACCTGATGCGCCTTTGGGAATTGTCACGTTCGAGCCTCACCCCCGAGAGTATTTTGCGCCCGACTCCCCCCCGTTTCGCCTGACAGGGTCAGAAGCGCGGGCCAACCGGCTGGAAAAAATCGGCGTGCAGCGCCTGTATGAATTGCCGTTTAATGTGACCCTATCCTCGCTCACCCCGCGTGAATTTGCCAAGCAGGTAATTTGCGAAGGCTTGGGGCTGACCCATGTTGTGGTCGGCGCTGATTTTTGCTTTGGCAAGGGCCGCGCAGGCACCGCAGAGGATCTCCAGAAATTTGGTGCCGAAATGGGTTTCGGCGTCACCATCGCCCCGCTTGTAAGTGGTGGCGAAATGCAGGTTTCCTCCACCAATATTCGCAATGCATTGGGGGATGGGCGTCCCCGTGATGCCGCCGGTATGCTAGGCCATTGGCACCGCATCGAAGGCCCTGTCATTGGCGGCGAGCAGCGCGGTCGCGAACTGGGTTTCCCCACCGCCAATATGTCCATTGACGGGCTACACCCGCCCAAATTCGGCGTTTATGCCGTCACTGTCGATGTCCTAGAAGGGCCGCACAAGGGCACCTACCTTGGGGCTAGTTCGGTTGGCGTGCGCCCGATGTTTGGCGAAAACCATGCCAATATCGAAACCTTTCTTTTTGATTTCTCGGGCGATCTTTACGGCACACATCTATCGGTCGGTCTGGTCGAATATCTGCGCCCCGAGCTGAAATTTGAGGGGCTTGATGCCCTCATCACCCAAATGGATGTCGATTGCGCCAAATGCCGCGACATTCTGAACAACGAAGATCTGAGCGCCCTATGAGCACCCCGCCTCGTCCAGAACATGACCCCGCTGATCCCATTGATCGCGCAGGGCTAGGCAAGCGGTTTTGGGAGCGTAAAGCCCTGACCAAACTGTCGCCAAAAGAATGGGAGGCGTTGTGTGATGGCTGCGGTAAATGCTGCCTCAACAAGCTTGAGGATGAGGATACCGGCGAGGTGGAGCTAACCCGCGTTGCCTGCCGCCTGCTGGATGACGCCACATGCCATTGCGCGCAATACGAAATTCGCCATCAGTTTGTGCCCGAATGCATCGTACTAAAGCCCGAAAATATCGATACCCACGCCTATTGGATGCCCCAAACCTGCGCCTATCGCCTGCTATGGGAGGGTAAACCACTGTACAATTGGCACCCTCTGCTGACGGGTGATCCGCAATCTGTGCATGACGCGGGCATATCGATGCAGCACAGCACCGTTTCAGAGTTTGAGATCGACGAAGACGATTGGGAAGACCACATCATAGAGGAGCCTGTCTGATGTTTTTTGCCTCCGATAACGCAGGAATTGTTCACCCAGAGGTCATGCAGGCGTTGGCGCAGGCCAATACCGGATATGCGTTGCCCTACGGCGATGATGTGATCATGGATCAGGTGCGCAGCCAAATCCGCGAGATATTTGAGGCCCCCGAGGCCGCGGTGTTTTTGGTGGCCACAGGAACGGCAGCGAATTCATTGGCCTTGGCCTGTTATACGGCCCCCTACGAGACAGCTTTTTGCGCGCGCTTTGCGCATATCCACGAAGACGAGTGTAACGCGCCCGAGTTCTACAGCGGCGGGGCCAAACTCACCTTGGTCGGTGATAGCGATAAAATGACACCAGAGGATCTGCGCGCGACCATCGCCTATGAAGAAGCGCGCGGCGTGCATGGCCCCCAACGTGGCCCCGTTTCGATCACTCAGGTGACAGAGCGCGGCACGATCTACTCTCTTGCAGAGCTGAACGCGCTGACGGCCGTTGCCAAGGAATTCGCCCTGCCGGTGCATCTGGATGGCGCACGTTTTGCCAATGCCATGATGGCGCTGGGATGCACCCCTGCCGAAATGACATGGAAAGCAGGCGTTGATGTCGTCAGCTTTGGTGGCACGAAAAATGGCTGCATGGGGGTCGAGGCGGTGATCTTCTTTGATCCGCAAAAGGCGTGGGAATTTGAATTGCGCCGCAAACGGGGGGCGCATCTTTTCTCCAAACATCGGTATCTGTCGGCGCAAATGCAGGCCTATCTCACGGGGGATTTGTGGAAACAATCGGCCACGCGCTCCAATGCCAATTGTCAGCGTCTCGTTGAGGGTCTGCGCACCATCCCCGAAGCCAGCTTCATGTTCCCCCCGCAGGCAAATATGATATTTTGCAGCTTTCCGCGCGCCGCCCATCAGCGCCTGCATGATGCCGGAGCGCAGTATAATATGTGGTCTGGAACTCTCGAAGGCGATGATCCAAATGAGCAGCTTCAGGCGCGCCTCGTCTGCGATTGGGCTATTTCAGATGAACAGATTGACCAATTTCTCGACCTGATACGCGGCTAATGTGGGGTGCAACCGCGCCGCGCATCGCGCGGCGCCACGCCCAACGGGCGGCATGCATCTTTGATGCATGATCGCCGGACGGGAGCCTTTGCCGCCTTGCTCAAATAGCTCCGGTGTTTGCAATAATGTGACGCGCCACCTCTGATGGATGCGTAATCGGCCCCATATGACCTGCCCCCTCAATCGTCACACGCTTTGCACCCTTAATGCGCTCGGCCAACCCATCCTGCACCACCTTCATCACCGCAGGAGAGCACGCCCCGTCCATCAACATCACCGGCACATCAATCTGCCCCAAATACGGCAAAATCCCCGCAACATCCTCGACTATATGGGGTTGAATCGCCATCGTTAACCCGATCCGCGCCGCAAACCCGCGACGCATCTCTTCAGGCAAATCCGCCCAGGGACGCCCATCGCCCCAAACACGCATAAACACCCGTGCTGCCATCTCTGGATCACCCGCATCCGACTGCCTCTGCACCTCCTGCATCACAGCACGGTTTTCGTGCGCCAAATCAGGCCGCGCATCCGCCCCCGCTGCAAAAAACACGGGCTCATACAATGTCAGGCTGCGCACCAAATCCGGTCTCTCGATGGCCAGCCGCAATGCCACAAATGCCCCGAAACTATGCCCGATAATATCGGTCGGCCCTTCCAGCAACGCCGAGGCCATCGCCACCGCCATTCCCGGAAAATCCGACGTCCCATCCCAATCAGCGCTTTTGCCATGACCGGGCAAATCCATCGCCCGCAACCGCCAAGCGTTACCCAACTCAGCCGACACCCCACGCCACGCGCCCGAATGCGCCAACGAGCAATGCAACGCTAGCGCATCACGCGCCCCTTCCCCAAACACACGACAGTGGGTTTGGGGCACTTCAATTTGGTTCAACATCGACTTTATTCTGTCTTATAGTGTGCCAGCTAAATGCATATCCAAATAGGCAAGACGGTCTTGTCCCCAAAATTTCGCCCCCCCATCAGTGACATAAAACGGCGAGCCAAAAACACCCATAGCGACGGCTTCCTCAAGGTTGCGCCCATAGGTTTCCGCCCCGGCCAGCAAACCACTATCCGCAAGTGCGGGATCAAAGCCAGCAGCCGTCAGGCAATCGCGGATAACCCCATCATCTGCGATATTCTTCTCCTCAACCCAACAGGCCCGCAAGAATCCCTGCACCAACGCGCCCACATCGCCCTCGCCAGTGCCCTGTGCTGCGGCCTGTGCTGCGGCCTGTGCAGCAATCAACGCATAAGAGGACGGTGCCATATTTGTCGGGAAAAACGCCGGTTTCGCGTTAAACGGCATCTCAACCATTTTGGCCTGCATTTCCAGATCTGCTGCCCGGTACTGCATCCGTGCAGGATGCCGATCCTTGGGGGCGACGCCCCCCGTGCGGGCAAACAATGCCATAATATCCAGCGGCTTATAGGTGATCAACGCCCCATGTTTTGCAGCAATCTCCTCCAACCGGTTCCCGGCCAGATAGGTATACGGTGAAATCGTTGCGAAATAGTAGTCAATATGTGCCATTTGCGTCTCCCTGCGCATGCATTGCTTTGCCTATAGGTAGTGGCATGCTAAGGCCTGCGCAACGTCACGAATCTGTCATCTGCGATTTTGGGGATCAGCGCGTATGCCAACCACCATGGAACCGAAACTAATCACTGGCACTGCCAACCAACCATTGGCCAAGGCCATTGCACGGCGCATGTCGATACATCGCAATTTGGGGCTCGTGGACGCCCGCGTCGAACGCTTCAACGATCAGGAAATCTTTGTTGAGGTATATGAAAATATCCGCGGCGAAGACATGTTCATCATTCAGCCGACCAGCAACCCGGCCAATGACAACCTGATGGAACTATTGATCATGGCCGATGCGCTGCGCCGCTCATCTGCCCGCCGCATCACCGCTGTGATCCCTTATTTTGGCTATGCCCGCCAGGATCGCCGCGCCAAGGCACGCACACCCATCACAGCCAAACTTGTCGCCAATATGCTGGTCAAAGCAGGCGTTGAACGGGTTCTGACCATGGATCTGCACGCAGCGCAAATTCAGGGCTTCTTTGATATCCCGGTTGATAACCTCTACGCCTCGCCTATCTTCGCTCTCGACATCCTAAATCAATTCAAGGATCGCCTTGACGATGTCATGGTTGTCTCCCCCGATGTTGGTGGTGTTGCGCGCGCACGTGAATTGGCCAAACGTATCAACGCGCCGCTGTCAATCGTCGACAAGCGCCGCGAAAAAGCTGGCGAAATCGCGGAAATGACCGTGATCGGAGACGTTTCGGGCAAAAAATGCATCATTGTGGATGATATCTGCGACACCGCAGGCACGCTGTGTAAGGCCGCAGAGGTCCTGATGGAGCATGGTGCCACCGAGGTCCACTCCTACATCACCCACGGCGTTCTTTCAGGCCCTGCCGTCGAACGCATCAACAACTCAGTGATGAAATCTTTGGTGATCACAGATTCGATCCAGCCCACCCAACCTGTTCTTGATTGCGCCAATATCCGCATTGTTCCAATTGCGCCGATGTTTGCTCACGCAATTCTGAATATCTGGAATGGCTCCTCGGTCTCATCCCTTTTTGAAACCGAAACGCTGGAACCTGCCTACGAGGGCATGTTCGGTAACTGATCATAATTGAGGCGGCGCAACACCACGCGCCGCTTCTTGCTCACGCGAAATTCACAGCTCAGCACCAGCCGAGGATATTTTCAGGATGAAAATAACCGAGAAATCAAGCATGCCGCAGGCATTCCGCTAGATCAGGCTCCCCTCACAGGACAGCGGCCTCAATATAGCTCCCAGTCATCCTCATTGGGCAATTCCCCAATAGACATCCATGACATGCGCACGCGCGCAACCCGCGTATCGCCCCATGTGCGAAACACCAAATCAAAACCCGCCTTGGTGATCTTCTCCGGCACCACTTCGGCGCGCACATTGTGTTCGCTGTCGATATCCCACAAGGATAACGTCACCTGCACGGTCGGGGCCGCGACATAGGGTTCGCTAAACCGCACCTTTTTGCGCCGCTCACGGGTTCCGGCACCGGTCCACATCTCCCCCTCTTCCTCAAAGTCGGAAAACAACGCGATATCCCCGCGCTCGACGCCAATCAGATGGTTCTGTAGTTTCTTCATCAATACTTCCGGTAAAGCATCTCAATCCATTGTTATGTAACAACAATAGGGAAAATGCCCAAAATACAATCCATGTTAGGTGCGCCCGACAAACAAATCCTACCTCACCCAAGTAACAATGCGCTTAAGGCTCTCAAATTAAAGGTATTCCTGCGAAAAGTGCAAACCCAAAAATGCGAAAGGCCGCACACAATTGCGCGGCCCCTCAAAATTCATGATCAGAATGATCAGTCCATATTGTCCATCAGCTCGACAAGATCTGCTACGAATTTCTCCGCCGCATCCTTATCTTCTGCACCAGCTGTTGACGCTGTCTCGCGTGCAGAACCTAGAACATCCTCAAGATCCGCCTTGGTGACAACAGAACCCACATGTGCGTGCTCTGCGATTACCGAAACTGAATCCGCCGAAATCTCGGCGAAACCGCGGGTCACGACAAAGTCCTGCTCCCCGGAAGATGTCTGCACACGCACCACGCCAGGGCGCAATGATGTCAGAACAGGCGAGTGACCGGGCATGGCGGTCATATCGCCATCCGCACCGGGAATTTGCACTGCTGTCGCTTCCAGAGACGCAAGTGCGCGCTCAGGGCTGACCAGATCGAATTGCATCGTTTGTGCCATTGGGGCCTCCTCAAAGGGCTCTCCCGGTTATCCCGAGAGAGCGACCAGTCTTAGGCGGCTTCCGCAGCCATACGCTCGGCTTTTGCGATCACGTCATCGATGCCGCCAACCATATAGAAGGCGCCCTCGGGCAGGTGGTCGTATTCGCCAGCCACAACAGCTTTGAATGATGCGATTGTGTCTTCCAGCTGAACCTGAACACCGTCAGAGCCTGTGAACACTTTCGCAACGTCAAACGGCTGCGACAAGAAACGCTCAATCTTACGCGCCCGTGCAACGGCCAATTTGTCTTCTTCTGACAATTCATCCATGCCCAAAATCGCAATGATATCCTGAAGCGATTTATAGCGCTGCAAAATCTGCTGAACGTCGGTTGCAACTTTATAGTGCTCATCACCAATGATCAGCGGATCCAGCAAACGAGATGTCGATCCCAGCGGATCAACCGCAGGATAGATACCTTTTTCCGAAATCGAACGGTCCAGAACGGTTGTCGCATCAAGGTGCGCAAACGATGTCGCTGGTGCCGGATCGGTAAGGTCATCCGCAGGAACATAAACAGCTTGAACTGATGTAATCGAACCGTTTTTCGTTGACGAAATACGCTCCTGCATCATGCCCATGTCTGTCGCCAATGTAGGCTGATAGCCAACCGCTGATGGGATACGACCCAACAAGGCCGAAACCTCAGAACCAGCCTGTGTAAAGCGGAAGATGTTATCCACAAAGAACAAAACGTCAGAACCAGTGTCATCACGGAACTGTTCGGCCAAAGTCAGACCGGACAAAGCAACCCGCATACGCGCACCTGGAGGCTCGTTCATCTGGCCGTAGACCAGTGCGATTTTTGATTCTGGCAGGTTATCAGGAACGATAACGCCGGATTCAATCATCTCGTGATATAGATCGTTCCCTTCACGGGTCCGCTCGCCAACACCCGCGAATACAGACACACCAGAGTGTACCTTCGCGATGTTGTTGATCAGTTCCATGATCAAAACTGTTTTACCAACGCCGGCACCGCCGAACAGACCAATTTTACCACCCTTGGTGTAGGGGGCCAAAAGGTCGATAACTTTGATACCTGTTGTCAGGATCTGAGTTTCTGTGGACTGGTCAGCAAACGCAGGTGCGTCGCCGTGGATGCCACGGGTTTCAGTCGCATCAACTGGACCTTTTTCGTCAACAGGCTCGCCGATGACGTTCAGGATACGGCCCAAAGTGGCTGTGCCAACTGGAACCGAGATCGGTGAATCCGTATCGGTTACCGCTTGACCGCGAACCAAACCTTCGGTTGCGTCCATTGCGATGGTACGAACGGTGTTTTCGCCTAGGTGCTGAGCAACTTCCAGAACCAGTTTTTTACCGTTATTTTCAGTGTTCAGCGCGTTCAGAATCTGAGGCAGATCATCCTCGAACTGAACATCGACAACGGCGCCAATCACCTGAGTGATTTTGCCTTTTGCATGTGCCATGTGTTTGTCTCCGGTTCTTTAGAGCGCTTCAGCGCCCGAAATGATTTCAATCAGCTCGTTGGTGATGACAGCCTGACGCGAGCGGTTATACTGGATGGTCAGTTTGTCGATCATCTCGCCTGCGTTACGGGTAGCGTTGTCCATTGCGGACATCCGCGCACCTTGTTCACTGGCGCCATTTTCCAACAAAGCAGCAAAGATTTGTGTCGCAACACCGCGCGGCAACAGGTCGGCCAATAGGGCCTCTTCGCTGGGCTCATAGTCATAAAGCGTCGTTGCGCCCGCATCGTCAGATGTCTCAAACGCGGCAGGGATAATCTGCTGCGCCGTCGGGATCTGCGTGACAACATTGACGAATTTCGCATAGAAAATCGTCGCCACATCGAATTCGGACGCATCAAAACGTGCCAAAACATCGCGTGCAATGCTTTGGGCGTTATCGTAACCAACGCGTTTCACTTCGCTCAGGTCAACGTGCCCGATGAAATGTTCGCCAAGGTCACGCTTAACCGCGTCACGGCCTTTTTTGCCGACAGTCAATACTTTGAGTGTCTTGCCCTGTGCTTTCAGCTCCAGCGCCCGAGCACGCGCCATTTTGGCGATGTTCGAGTTAAAGCCGCCGCACAAACCACGTTCCGACGTCATGATGATCAGCAGCTGAACGTCATCCTTGCCCGAACCGCTTAGCAGTTTGGGCGCGGAATCTGATCCACCAACAGAAGCAGCCAGCCCACCCAGAACAGCGTTAAACCGTTCTGTGTAGGGGCGTGATTGCTCCGCACTTTCCTGCGCGCGGCGAAGTTTCGCCGCGGCAACCATTTGCATGGCCTTTGTGATCTTACGGGTGTTTTTCACACTCGTGATCCGGTTTTTAAGGTCCTTGAGATTTGGCATTGCCCGAACCCCTTAAGCGAAATCGGCGGCGAATTCGTCGAGTGCAGCCTTCAGTTTGTCCGCTGCTTCACCCTTGATTTTGGGATCTTCATCGGTAATCCACTGCAGCAGATCAGCGTGTTTGCTACGCAGATGTGCCAGCATGCCAGCTTCGTAGCGACCAACGTCTTTTACGTCGACTTTGTCGAGGTAACCGGTGGTGCCCGCAAAGATAACGCAGACGATTTCTGAGTTGGTAAGCGGCGAATACTGTGGCTGTTTCATCAGCTCAGTCAAACGCGCACCACGGTTCAGCAATTGCTGAGTTGCGGCATCAAGGTCAGAACCGAACTGTGCAAAGGCAGCCATCTCACGATACTGAGCCAGTGACAATTTAACCGGACCAGCAACCGAAGACATCGCTTTGGTTTGTGCAGATGAACCAACACGTGAAACTGACAGACCAGTGTTCACAGCAGGACGGATACCTTGGTAGAACAATTCAGTTTCCAAGAAGATCTGACCATCGGTGATCGAAATCACGTTGGTTGGAATAAACGCGGAAACGTCACCACCTTGGGTTTCGATCACTGGCAGAGCAGTCAAAGAACCTGAACCATAATCTTCGTTCAGTTTCGCAGAGCGTTCCAGCAAACGAGAGTGAAGATAGAAAACGTCACCAGGATAGGCTTCACGTCCGGGTGGACGACGCAGCAACAATGACATCTGACGATAAGAAACCGCTTGTTTGGACAGATCATCATAAACGATCAAAGCGTGCTTGCCGTTGTCACGGAAATATTCGGCCATCGCAGTCGCGGCATAAGGTGCCAAGAACTGCATTGGTGCTGGATCGGATGCAGTCGCAGCCACAACGATTGAATACTCAATCGCGCCAGATTCTTCCAGTTTCTTAACCAGCTGGGCAACGGTCGAACGCTTTTGACCAATCGCAACGTAAACGCAGTACAATTTCTTGTATTCGTCATCGCCAGCGGCTTCGTTGTATGATTTTTGGTTCAGAATGGTGTCCAGCGCGATGGCTGTTTTACCTGTCTGACGGTCACCAATGATCAATTCGCGCTGGCCACGGCCAACTGGGATCATCGCATCAACGGATTTCAGACCAGTCGCCATAGGCTCGTGAACTGATTTACGCGGGATAATGCCTGGCGCTTTAACGTCAGCCATTGAACGCTGTGTGGTGTTGATCGGGCCTTTGCCGTCGATCGGGTTACCCAGACCATCTACAACACGACCCAGCAATTCGGGTCCAATTGGCACGTCCACAATTGCGTTTGTACGCTTAACTGTGTCGCCTTCTTTGATGTCACGGTCAGAACCGAAAATAACAACACCTACGTTGTCGCTTTCCAGGTTCAATGCCATTCCGCGGATACCACCGGGGAATTCGACCATTTCACCGGCTTGAACATTGTCCAGACCGTAAACACGCGCGATACCGTCACCGACGCTCAGCACGCGGCCAACTTCGGCCACTTCAGCTTCTTGACCAAAGTTCTTGATCTGGTCTTTCAGGATTGCCGATATCTCGGCAGCTTGGATACCCATTATCCGACCTCTTTCATTGCATTCTGGAGAGAGCTGAGCTTGGAGCGGATCGACGTATCGATCATCTTCGAGCCCACTTTAACGATAAGACCGCCGATGAGACTATCATCAACGGTCGCTTTAATATTGACGTCTTTACCTACACGCGCAGTCAGCGTTTTAGCCAACTTTTCACTCTGGGTTTTGGTCAGTGCCTTGGCCGAGGTTACCTCGGCAGTCACTTCACCTTTGTCCTGTGCGATCAGATCGCGCAGCACAGATGCCAGATGCGGCAACACGAACAAACGACGGTTGCCCGCCATTAGGCTCATTGTGTTTGCCATCGTGGCAGACAGGCCCATCTTAGCTGCGATTGCTGCAACTGCTTTGGACTGTTCGTCACGTGTGTATATAGGAGAGCTGATCATCGCGTTGAATTCGCCACTCTCAGATAGCACTGTTTCCAGCGCATCGAGATCGGTTTCAACCGATTTCAGATCATTAGACTCTTTAGCGATTTGAAAAACCGCTGTGGCATAGCGCGCGGCGATGCCTGAGGATATCGAAGCTGGTTCGGACACGTCCACCCTTCCGATTCTTAGCCCCGGTTATGGCGTGTAGCACCCTTGCGCTGCCACCTTGCCCCGAGGACGTTTCTAGTTTTGACTTACATCAAAAGCGGTAAAATCCAGCGGGGGTGTAACAGAGCATTGCCAGCCAAGCAACATTCCTTGAAACATTGCGTGACTCTGAATAACCCCTTATTTTCAACACGATACGCCAAGTGCGACTCTTTGCGCGTCGGATTTGGCAAAAAAAATTGACTCAAATTCTTGATTTTTGTGATTCCTTAACCGTTTTCCCCCCCGAATGACCGTGAAAACAGCCGATTTTAGTTAATTCGTGCCGATCTCGGCTGAAGACGCTTTCGGCGATATCGCAGTCTATCTGGCGGGGGCCTAAAAAATGATCATGTTAGCACTAATTTCGATGCTCGGGCTTGTGGCCTCACTTGGCGTTTTCGACATGGTGACCGGGGGCGAAGATGACGCTGAAGATGGCTCAGATGGTGGAACTGACGGTGGGACCGACGGAGGCACTGACGGAGGGACCGATGGCGGAACTGATGGTGGCACCGATGGCGGAACCGACGGAGGCACCGATGGCGGAACCGACGGAGGCACCGATGGCGGAACCGATGGTGGCACCGATGGCGGAACCGATGGTGGCACCGATGGTGGAACCGATGGTGGAACTGGCACAGGTACAGGCTCCGTTCAAACCGGGACGTCCTCTGCTGAGACACTCGGCATGGATGCCGGGGCAACGGGAGGCGAAATCCATGGTGAGGGTGGCAATGACACCATCAGTGTCGGCGGCGATTCCCTTGGCGATGGCGGAGAGGGCGATGACACCCTAAGCATTCAAACCGGTGCCCTGAACACCACCCTTTCTGGCGATGCGGGCAACGACATTCTCACGATCTCCGGGGATGGCGAGGCCAGCGGCGGGGCCGGTGATGACGTCCTAACCGGCGCGGACACATCAACCCTGAATGGCGGCGCGGGCCTTGATACGCTTACCGTCAGCGGGCTGGGCGTCGGCTCTGGCGGGGCGGGTGATGACACGCTGACCCTGCTCAATGAGGATGGCGGGGCGGGCGGCACTGTGAACGGTGGCTCTGGCCACGACCTCATAACCGTGCATACGGGCGGTCAGGGAAATGGCGATGACGGCAATGATGCTTTGGTGGCCGAGGTAGCAGGCAGCCAGGTTGCCGATGATGCGCTGACAGTATTGTCAGGCGGGGCTGGCACCGACACATTTACCATTCACATTGACCCCGACAACACCGCAGCCATACCCGCGGATACGCCCGCCGTGTCCATAACGGATTTTGATCCCACAACTGACCAATTGTTGGTCGAACTCGGCAATGGCGACTTTATCTCCAACATCGAAATACAGCCCGCATCCGGCGGTAGCCACACAGATGTTGTCCTGACCTATGACCTCCCCACCGAAAGCGACAGCAGCATCGCGACCCAAACTGCCATCATCCGCCTTGACGGCGTGGCGAGCCTGTCTTTGTCCCAGATCACCCTTCTTGTCAGCGAAGGCGAAGGGGTTGATGCCAGCCAACTTAGCCTAACGCCGACGACTGGGACAGACGGCTCTGACATTCAGTTTGCCAGCGATGGAACTTATTACATGACCGGCGCGGGAAATGACGGCTTGGTGGCCAATAACGTCGATTTCGCGGCCCACCTTGGCGACGATGATGACAGCTTTGCCGCCTCAGGTGGCAGCGTGGTTGTTGTGGGCGGCGACGGAGCCGACACGATTGATCTGGTTGACGGTGCCGATATCGGGACCAGTGCGATCTATGGCGGCGCAGGAGACGATCAAATCTCTGTGGCCCGCGATGAGGTCGCCGTTTACGGAGGTGAGGGCGATAATACCTTTGTCGCCACACAGGCATCGGGCGAAAATGTCTCTTATACGGGCGGCACAGGCACCGACGACATCACCCTGACACTGGGCCAAACAGCGCATGGCAGCACGGGCGATGGCGACAGCTTTACCGTGAACGCCTATCCAGATCACCTAACACGCGGTGCCGCAGAAATCGTCGCCTTCCCACCTCAGACCGTCACTCTGAATCTTCCGCCCGAGGTCACAGGCACAGTCTCCATCACCACGACCGATATCGACCGTGATGGCACCTTGGTTCCGATCTATGAAATCACCGCGGCGGATGGTCAGGTGTTGATGCGCATCGAATCCGTGTCTGGCGCGACCGGCTACGGCACCGGCAGCTCGCTCCTTACCATCAACCGCGATGTCAGCTTTAGTTGATGCCAATGCCCTTGGCCTGCACCGGTGCCCGATCCGGTTTTGGTGCCAGCACGCTCAGGGGCTTTCGCACCACCTGCCGCAAACCGGGGCCACTTGGTGCCGGAATGCGCTTGCTGGCCTCCACCATCAACACGCCCCCCGCAATGACAGGGGACATCGCCCGCCCCACGCCTTCCCAGAACGGTCCGGTTTTGCGCCAGAACCGTTTGTGCGAGGGCGGCTGATATAACGTCGCGCGGTGACGCTCCGGGCGAAATCCGTGTTTCTTTAACTGCGCATCCAACTGCCCATTGGAATAGGGCCGCCCATAGCCAAACGGCGTGCCATCACTGCGCGACCACATCCCGGCCCGATTGGGCACGACAAACATCACACGCCCCCCCGGCCCCAACACGCGGTATGCCTCGTCTAACAAGGCGGCCGGATTCTCGCTATTTTCCAACCCATGCATCAAGACCAACCGATCCGCGCGCCCCGTTTCCACCGGCCACTGCGTTTCCTCGCACAATACCGAAACATTCTGCTGCCCCGCAGGCCAGGCCATCACCCCTTGCGGCCCCGGCATCAATCCAATCACCCGCCGTGCTTCCGACAGATAGGGGCGCAACAACGGCACCGCAAAACCAAACCCCACCACTGTCTGTCCCTTGGCTTCTGGCCATAGATCCAGCAATTGATCACGCACAGCCTTTTGCGCCGCGCGCCCCAATGTGCTGCGGTAATAAAAATTTCGTAGGTCCTGCACATCAAGATGCATTGCGCCCGCCCGCCTGATCGGCAAATGTAATCGTCACTTCTGGGATCAACATAACCATCACAAGGCGAAAATCCATGCCCGATACAGCCCCATCTGCAAACCCGATGACGATCGTGACGATTCCGTGCCTTGAGGATAACTATGCCTTTCTGCTGCACGACACCCAAACCGGCGATACCGCAGTGATTGATGTCCCCGATGCCGCACCGATAAAACAGGCCCTCGCAGATCATGGCTGGACCCTGACCCATGTGCTATTGACCCATCACCATTGGGATCATGTCGATGGCTTGCCCGATCTGCTTTCGACCCACCCCGCCAAGGTCATCGGGGCCACGGCTGATGCCCACCGCCTCCCGCCGCTTGATCTCGCCGTGGCCGAGGGCGACACCTTCTCCATAGGCACCAATCCCGTGCATGTTTTTGACGTCTCGGGGCATACACTTAACCACATCGCCTTTCATTTCCCCGGTTCCGCCGCCCTTGCCACCGCCGACAGCCTGATGGCGCTTGGCTGTGGGCGATTGTTTGAGGGCACCCCGGCACAAATGCACGACAGCCTTAACAAACTCGCCGCCTTACCGCCCGAAACAACGGTTTTATCTGGCCATGAATACACCGAATCCAACGCCCGTTTTGCGTGCTCGGTTGATCCGCATAATCCCGACCTCCTCATGAGGGTCGAGGCGATCCGCGTCGCCCGCGCCAAGGGCAAGCCCACCGTGCCCTCCTCTCTCGCCGAAGAGCTGGCTACCAATCCGTTCCTGCGCTGCCACACACATGGCATTCAAAAAACCGTGGGCATGATCG
>CAXIAD010000048.1:0-22066 GCA_964021645.1 uncultured Cognatishimia sp.
TCAGCCAACAATCAAAGCATCGCGTCGTTCTAACGATGAGCACCAGATCGAACAGGTTGGCGGCAAACTACGCGCCATGATGCCTTGGATCTCTGCCGGTAAAATGGTCGACAAAGAAAAGAACTAAGCGGTTGGCACCAATGCGTGCCTATTGCTGAGTAGTTTAAGGGGTGCCCGGTTGGGTGCCCCTTTTGCGTTTGGGTACGCGGGAGAATATTCGGCTTTTCCCCAATGACGAGACGTGGCAACGTCGCATCATGACACATACACTTACATCCTCAGACGGCACACCGATCAGCCGCTTTGCCTTTGGCACCATGCAATTTGGCGGGCGGGCAGATGCGCGCGATTCTGCAGCCATGTTTGAGGCCTGCATAGCCGCGGGAATCACCCATTTTGACACGGCCCATGTTTATACGGGCGGCCAATCCGAGGAGATCCTTGGCCAACTGGCGCGCGGATGCCGAGAGCGGCTGATTGTGGCGACCAAGGTCGGGTATGTCTCTGCTGTGCCCAAAGTATTGCAGGCGGATTTTGATCAAAGCAGGCAGCGGTTACAAATGGATCATGTGGATGTTTTATATCTGCACCGCTATCCGCCGGATGCCGCGCTGGAAGGCGTGTTGGATTGTTTGGCTGAGATGCATCAGCGCGGGCTGTTCTCTTATCTGGGCCTGTCAAATTTCGCAGCGTGGCAGGTGATGAAGACTGTGGCGATGGCGCGCGATCGGGGGCTAACGGTCGATATTTTGCAGCCGATGTATAGTTTGGTGAAACGTCAGGCAGAGGTTGAGATTTTGCCGATGTGTGCGGATCAAGGGATTGCGGTTGCGCCCTATTCGCCATTGGGGGGCGGGTTGCTGACGGGGAAATATCAATCGGGTGGCGACGGGCGATTGACGCAGGATCATCGGTACGCAGCGCGTTATGCGCCCGATTGGATGCAGGCGGTTGCCAGCGGATTAGGCGAGATCGCCCGCGAATTAGCGGTGCATCCGGCGACACTGGCGGCGGCCTGGGCAGCACGGCATGAGGCGGGGCCAATGCCTATCCTGTCTGCGCGAAACGCCGAACAATTGCTGCCCTCACTTGAGGCCGTGAATTATGACATGGATGACGCCTTGTATGCGCGTTTGACGGCCCTGTCCCCCACCCCGGCTCCGGCCACGGATCGACTGGAAGAAGCATGATTGATTTTCTGATTATTGGCGGCGGAATTGCCGGAACATCTGCGGCGGCGCGCCTTGCGCCACTGGGTAAAACGGTGCTGTTGGAGGGCGAAAGCGCGCTTGGGTATCATACCTCTGGGCGCTCGGCAGCATTGTATGAGCCGAATTATGGGTTGGCCTCGACTGTTGCGTTGAATTTGGCCTCAGGAGCGTTTTTGCGCGAACACGACGGGGGTTTTTTGTCGCCGCGCGGGTTGATGCTGGTGGGGAAACTTGACGATCCAGAGGGATTTAAATCCGCCTGTGAGCATCTGGATATGGCCGCGATTGAACTGGAGGCGGCCTTTGCCATGGTGCCGATCCTGAATCCGGCGACGGTTGGATTCACGGGATATAACGCGGATGCGCTGGATATTGATACGGATCGCTTGTTGCAAAGATATGCAAAGATATGCCGTGCTGCGGGGGGGCAGGTTTTGACCGGCCAAAAGGTGGACAGTGTGGCGCGCACGGCGGCGGGTTGGGCGGTGACAGTAGGTGCTGAGGTGTATGAGGCGCGCATGGTCATTAACGCAGCCGGTGCATGGGCGGACCAGATTGCAGCGATGGCGGGGATTGCGCCGATTGGGCTGACACCGCTGCGCAGATCAATGGCGCGGATTCCGGCACCGGGAGGGCATGACGTGAGCGGCTGGCCAATGATGATGGATGTGCGGGAAACATGGTATGCTAAGCCTGATGCGGGGAAATTGCTGGTCTCGCCCGCCGAAGAAGACCCGCAAGTGCCTCATGATGCATGGGCCGACGATATGGTACTGGCCGAGGGCATCGCGCGGTATCAGGAGAATGTGACCGAGGAGGTCACGCGGGTTGAAAGCAGCTGGGCGGGATTGCGGACATTTGCGCCGGATCGCAACCTAGTGATTGGGGCAGCGGTTGAGGATGCGTCGTTTTTCTGGGTCGCAGGACAAGGCGGGTACGGGATGCAAAGCTCCCCTGCCGTCAGTCAGCTGGTTGCCGATTTGATCGCCGGGCGGGCGTCAGAATTGGATGTCGACACAGTAGCGGCACTAAGCCCGGAGAGGTTTACAGCATGACACAACGGTTGAATTTGCCCGATAGCGCGTCGATTGCGCATGCCGCGAGTGATGGGCGGTTGCATGCCCCTTCGGCGGCGCGAAATGTGGATTACATCGGGGATTTGATTGCACATATTGCCCCCGCGACGGGCACGGCGTTAGAACTGGCGAGTGGGACGGGGCAGCATGTGGTGAGCCATGCGGCGCGGTTCACGGGGATGACTTGGCAACCCAGTGATGTGGATGATGCGCGGCTACGCAGTATTGCGTCATATGTTGATGAGGCCGCGTTGGTGAATGTATTACCCCCGGTTAAACTGGATGCGACCACAGCGGGATGGGGCGCGGATAATTCCGGCAAAGCATTGGTGTTACTGGTTAATTTACTGCATCTTATTTCTGAGGTGGAGGCCCGCACCCTGATTTCCGAGGCGGCAGTTGCGCTGTCTAGCGAGGGGCGGTTGGTGATTTATGGCCCGTTTATGCGTGGTGATGATCTGACAAGCGACGGGGATGCGGCGTTTCACAACAGCTTGCGCGCGCAAGATCCTGAGATCGGATACAAAAGCGATTTTGATGTGGTGGAGTGGGGTCTATCCTGTGGGCTGACGCTTGCGGATGTGGTGGAAATGCCTGCCAATAACCTTGCGATTATTTGGCGCAAATAAAGCGCATCTAGGCGGAATACAAAAAGGCGGGGCATAATACCCCGCCTTTTTTTCGTATCAAACGTAATTAGCCGTTAACGCGGATGGTCGAGTTTGTGGGGTCATAGGGGCTGTCGCAGGTGACAGTTGCATCCCAGAGTTTGTCCTGCATTTTGACCTGTAGTTTTGTGCCCTCAACCGCCAATTCGGTGGTGACGTAGCCCATGCCGATGGATTTCTCAAAGGCGACAGAATAGCCACCAGAGGTGAGACGACCAACGCGCACGCCTTCGGGGGTATACAGAACCTCGCGGCCCCACGGGTCGGCGTCATCCGGGCCATCAATCAGCAGGGTGCAACATTTCACACGCACGCCGGTTTCAAGCATGGCTTCCTTGCCGTTGAAATCCTTTTCAAGATCAACAAAGCGCGGCAGGTCGGCCTCAAGCGGGTTCGCATCGCGGCCCAGTTCGTTGCCAAAGGCGCGGTAGGATTTTTCCTGACGCAGCCAGTTTTGAGCGCGCGCACCGACAAGTTTCATGCCATGTTTTTCGCCCGCTTTTTCGAGCAGATCAAAGAGGTAGTTCTGCATTTCGATCGGGTGGTGCAGCTCATAGCCCAGCTCACCTGTATAGGCGACGCGGATGGCGTTCACAGGGCACATGCCCAATTCGATCTGACGGGCAGACAACCATGGGAAACGCTTGTTGGTCAGCGCTGTTTCAGGGTCCGCATCGTTGATGATTTCCTTGAGAACATCGCGTGATTTGGGGCCAGCAATGGCGAAAACGCCCCACTGCGTGGTCACATCCTGAATTTCGATATAGCCAAATTCTTCCATTTTGTCTTCGGCGGCTTTGCGCAGGAAGTCGGCGTCATATTCTGTCCATGCACCGGCGGAGACGAGGTAATAGTTATTCTCGCCGTTACGCACGATGGTGTATTCGGTGCGCGTGGTGCCGTGGCTGGTCAGCGCGTAGGTCAGATTGATACGGCCAATTTTTGGCAGTTTGTTGCAGGTGAACCAACCAAGAAATTGGGTTGCGCCGGGCCCCTTCACAACATGTTTGGTAAAGGCTGAGGCATCGACAAGGCCCACGCCTTCGCGGATGGCTTTTGCCTCTTCAACGGCGTATTTCCACCAGCCACCGCGGCGGAAGCTGCGCGCGTCATGGTCAAAGTTGTCAGGGGCATCGAGGGGGCCGAAATAGTTCGGACGTTCCCAGCCGTTGGCCCAACCAAATTGTGCGCCGCGCGCTTTTTGACGGTCATACGCGGGGACGGTACGCAGGGGGCGCGCTGCGGGGCGTTCCTCATCAGGGTGGTGCAGAATGTAGACGTGATCGTAGCATTCTTCATTTTTGCGGGCGGCGAATTCGGTCGTCATCCAGTTTGAAGAATAGCGTTTTGGATCAAGCGAGGCCATGTCGATCTCGGCCTCACCATCGACCATCATTTGGGCGAGGTAATAGCCGGTGCCGCCAGCTGCGGTGATGCCGAAAGAAAAACCCTCAGCAAGCCACATGTTGCGCAGGCCGGGTGCTGGGCCAACCAGCGGGTTGCCGTCTGGCGTATAGCAAATCGGGCCGTTGAAATCATCCTTAAGACCGGATTCCTCGCACGAAGGCATACGGTGGATCATATCCATATACTGCCCTTCGATCCGTTCAAGATCGAGGGGGAACAGATCGGCGCGGAAGCTGTCAGGCACACCATGTTCAAAGCAGGCAGGGGCGTTTTTCTCATAGACACCCAAGATCCAGCCGCCGCGCTCTTCGCGGACATATGATTGCGAGTCAGCATCGCGGATGACCGGGTGCTCTGGATTGCCCTCTTCGCGGTATTTTTGCAGCGATGGGTCAACGTCGGTGACGATGAACTGGTGCTCTACCGGGATGGCTGGAATTTTGATGCCCAGCATTTTGGCGGTGCGCTGTGCGTGGTTACCAGAGGCGGTGACGACATGCTCGGCTGTGATGACGATTTGTTCGTCACTGGGCACAAGGTTGCCGCCTTTTTCCACCATCTTGGAACAGGTTACTTCCCAATGGGTGCCGTTCCAATGGAAGGCATCGGCCTGCCATTTACGCTCGATGATGGCACCGTGCTGGCGCGCACCTTTGGCCATCGCTTGGGTGACGTCGGCGGGGTTAATATAGCCGTCGGTGTCGTGATAAATCGCACCCTCAAGCGTTTCTGTGTTGATCAGGGGCCAGCGGGATTTGATCTCATCCGGGGTGAGGAACTCGTACGGCACACCGCAAGTTTCCGCGATGGAGGCATAGAGCATATATTCGTCCATACGCTCTTTGGTTTGGGCCATACGCAGGTTACCAACGACGGCAAAACCAGCGTTCAGGCCGGTCTCTTCCTCAAGCTGTTTGTAGAAATCAACCGAGTATTTGTGGATGTGAGTTGTCGCATAAGACATGTTAAACAGGGGCAGCAAACCGGCCGCGTGCCACGTAGACCCGGAGGTCAGCTCGTCGCGCTCGATCAGCATGACGTCGTCCCAGCCTGCCTTGGCCAGATGATACGCGATTGAGGCACCTACTGCCCCGCCACCAACGACCAGAGCTTTGACTTCAGTTTTCATGTCGAAACGACTCCAAAAAAGTAAACTTGCCACACTCTGTCAAATGCCGGGCGCGCGCGCAGAGTTCACCCGACCAAAAAATGCGCGAAACCGACCTTTGTCACCTGAGAGTGCTGTTTTTCGGCGCCGTAACGGACGGTGGCGGGGGAAAATTCGGAGAATGCGCAGGTTTGTATCGTTGTTTTGCGGGTGACGTGAGGCGGAATCACGTTAAGTCTTGCCGCATTGCAGCGTGATTTGGTATAGACCCAAAACCGAGCTATGGAGACGGGATTAATGCAGATCTGCCGCAGCATCACAGAGTGTCGCGCCGCCGTTGCCAGATTGCGCAAAAGCGGTGAAACCGTGGGTTTGGTGCCGACAATGGGGTTTCTACATGCGGGCCATATGACCTTGGTAGAAAATGCCCGAAAACATGCCGATCATGTGGTTGTTACGATTTTTGTGAATCCGGCCCAGTTTGGCGATTCCGCAGATTTGGACAGCTATCCGCGCGATGAGGCGCGTGATTTGGCGATGTTGGAAGCGGGCGGCGTTGATCTGGTTTTAATCCCCGAGGTGCAGGATATCTATCCGGCGGGGGATGAAACCGTGGTCGAAACCACCCGCATGGCCAATATGTTGCACGGGGTAGTGCGGCCCGGTCATTTTCGCGGCGTGACCACGGTGGTCGCGCGGTTGTTTAATATTGTGCAGCCGGATTTTGCCTGTTTTGGCGAGAAAGATTACCAGCAATTGCAGGTAATAAAACGCATGACGCGCGATCTGGCCTTTCCAATTGAGATTGTGGGCGTCGCGACCGTACGAGAGGATGATGGGGTGGCGATGTCATCGCGCAATGTGCGCCTTGCGCCCAAGGACCGCGCGGCGGCAGTTGTACTGTCGCGCGCGTTAAATGCCGCCGAAGCGCTACCAGATAAATCAGTTGAGACGCTGCGTAATAGCATCAAAACCACCATTCAAGCCGAGCCGCGCGCGACATTGCGCGGCCTTGATATTGTTGAGGACGTCACGCTGAATGCCATCAGCGGCGCCCTCATTTCGCCAGTTGCTGTCATGATCTCGGTTGAGTTTGGCGGCATTCTATTGATTGACCAAAGGGTGATCCAGCCATGAGCAAACAAACGCAAACCCGCCGTACAACAGTACCCCAAATTGCCGCGCGCAAAGGTGGTGAGCCGATTGTATCGCTGACCAGTTATCATGCGCATACTGCTGCTATCGTTGATAAATTCGCGGATTTCATTCTGGTTGGCGACAGTTTGGGAATGGTCATGCACGGGATGGAAAGCACGGTGGGTGTGCCGCTGGAATTGATGATCATGCACGGAACAGCCGTTGTGCGCGGCACCAAACAGGCGCTGGTTGTGGTGGACATGCCGTTTGGCACCTATGAGGAAAGCCCCGGCGTGGCGTTTCGCAATGCGGCCAAGATCATGAAAGAAACCCAATGCGGCGCGGTCAAGTTGGAAGGTGGTGCGCGCATGGCGGAAACCATCCGCTTTTTGACCGAACGTGGCATTCCGGTGATGGCGCATATCGGGCTGACCCCGCAATCCAGCCACATCATGGGCGGGTTCAAAACACAGGGGCGTGACGAGGACGGCTGGGCCTTGATTGAGGCGGATGCGCAGGCGGTATCTGATGCCGGGGCCTTTGCCGTTGTGCTGGAGGGTATGGTTGAGCCGCTGGCGGCGCGCATCACCTCACAAATCCCGATTCCGACCATCGGTATTGGTGCATCGGCCAAATGCGATGGTCAGATCCTCGTGCTGGAGGACATGCTGGGGCTAAGCGAGTGGACGCCCAAGTTTGTTAAAGTGTACGGCGCTCTGGGTGCTGCGATTGAAAAGGCGGTCGGCCAATATGCTGAAGAGGTCAAGGACCGCAGTTTCCCTTCGGAAGAGGAAGTATATCGCTGAGCCACATTATTGCGTTTCGGGATAAACCTGGTGCACATGTTTTTCCCGAAACGACCACAACATTGATATCTATTGCGGTGTTTTAGTTTAGGTCAGCACTTTGCCCGGGTTCATGATATCGTCGGGATCAAGCGCGCGTTTGATCGCCGCCATCATATCAACCGCCCCGCCCAATTCCTTGCGCAGGTAGGGTTTCTTGCCCTGCCCGATGCCGTGTTCACCGGTGCAGGTGCCCCCCATCGAAATGGCCAGATCGTTGAGCCAGCCGACGAATTCACCTGCCTTGGCGATCTCATCCGCGCTGTCCATGTCGATCAGTGGCATGGTGTGGAAATTCCCATCCCCCACGTGGCCGATAATCGGTGCCATAATGCCCAATTCGGCAAGTTTGACCTGTGCCTGCGCCACACATTCTGCAAGGCAGGAAATTGGCACGCAAACATCGGTGGAGATGCCCTTGGCCCCCGGACGCAATTGCAAGGACGCCCAGAAAGCATCGTGGCGCGCCTGCCAAAGTTTATTGCGATCCTCGGCAAGGGTGGTCCATTCGAACCCCTGCCCGCCACAATCCTGTGCAATTTCGCCAAAGGTTTCTGCCTGCTCGGTAACTGAGGCCTCAGAGCCATGAAATTCTAGCAGTAACAGCGGGTTGGATGGTAGATCAAGGTTTGAGTAGGCATTGACGGCCTGCACGCTCAGCTCATCCAGCAGCTCCATTCGTGCGACAGGCAGGCCGAATTGAATGGTTTGCATTACCGCCTGACAGGCAGCATCCACGGTGTCAAACGAGCAACGCGCGGAGCTCATTGCCTCGGGTATGCCTTGCAGTTTCAGAGTGATTTCGGTGATCAGGCCAAGGGTGCCTTCGCTGCCAACCATCAGGCGTGTGAGGTCATATCCGGCGGAGGATTTTCTGGCGCGGCTTGCGGTGCGGATGATCTCACCCGTGGCGGTGACCACCTCTAGGCTAATGACATTGTCTTTCATCGTGCCATAGCGCACCGCATTGGTACCACTGGCGCGGGTGGCGGCCATGCCCCCAAGGGAGGCATTTGCGCCCGGATCAATCGGGAAAAACACGCCTTGGTCACGCAGGTGGGTGTTAAGCTGTTCACGGGTGACACCGGGCTGCACGACGCAATCCAGATCCTCGGCGTGGACGGCGATAATTTGGTTCATCTCGGTCAGATCAATGCATATGCCGCCAGCGGGGGCGTTCACTTGCCCCTCAAGCGAGGTGCCGGTGCCGTAGGCAATGATGGGAACGCGGTGCGTTGCGCAGATTTTGACGATCTCACTGACCTCAGCCGTGTTTTGGGCAAAGACCACGGCATCAGGGGCCTGCGTGGGTATCCATGTGGTGGTATGGCCGTGTTGATCGCGCATGGCCTGACTGGTGTGGAATTTTTCACCAAACTGCTGTTTGAGAATGCCGAGTGCGGCGCTAATCCCTGCCTCGTTTCGTGGCAAATTATTCACCGTTCCCATCGTGCTCCCCCCCGAAAATATATGCGTTAAATTGCATGGTATATATTATCCGCGACGCTGCCTATCCGTAATACTGCGGATTATTCACCGATGGCCAAGCCCTCGCGGCGGGGATCAGCGCCACCTCGCAAACTGTCGCCAATGGAAATCGCGTGCAGGCCGGAATTCAGATCGCGCAGGTTCACCTCAAACCCCATCTCAGTCAGGGGCGTTTGGAATGTATCAGCCTCAAGGTCATAAAGGCCAAAGCGGTTCACCAGATGGGGCAGCGCGATGGCGGATTGCACATCCATGCCCCAATCAAGATGCGCGATGATGGTTTTGGCGACATAGCCAATGATACGGCTACCACCGGGGGAGCCAATCACCAGCACAGGTTTGCCATCCTTAAGCACAATGGTCGGCGCCATAGAGGAACGCGGGCGTTTTCCCGGCTCTATCCGGTTGGCGATGGGCACGCCATCGCGGTGCGAGCGAAAGGAGAAATCTGTCATCTCGTTATTCAGCAGAAAGCCGCGCACCATGATGCGGCTGCCAAACCCGTTTTCAATCGTCGTCGTCATCGACAGAGCATTGCCGTATTGATCAACGATCGAGATATGCGAAGTTGAGGGCAGCTCAATTGCGTCGTCGTCGGCCCAGTTCACGGGCGTATTCAGGGCGTGGTCAAACTTGGGTGCGCCTGCGGAGACCTGATCAAGCGCGCGCGGAGTTTGCAATAGTTGGCTGCGCGTTTGCAGATAATCCTTTGCCAGCAATCCCTTGGCGGGAACGGGGACAAAATCGCTATCGGCCATGTAGCGGCCCCGGTCAGCAAAGGCCAAGCGGGAGGCGTCACCGATAATGCGCCATGCCTCGGCACTATCTGGACCAAGGGTGGCGAGGTCAAACCCCTCTGACAGACCAAGAATTTGCCCAACGGTCAGACCGCCCGACGAAGGCGCTCCCATGCCACAGACTGCATAGCCGCGATAATCGGCGCAGGCGGGCGGGCGTTCTTTGACAGTATACAGCGCAAGGTCGATATCTCTTAGCAATCCGGGAGCGGCGGAGGTGCGCACCGCCTGCACCACATCATGGGCGATATCGCCGGTGTAAAACGGGGCAGCGCCGTGTTCTGCCAATGCGCGCAGGCTGGTCGCGTATTCTGGATTTTTCAACAGCGTGCCTGCGGTAATGGGCAAGCCTTCGGGCAGGAAATAGGCCGCCGTTGTCGGGTGGCTGTTCAGGCGGATTGCATCATTGGCAACAGAGGCGGCCATGCGCGGAGACACGCTAAACCCATTATCTGCGAGATCAATCGCGTCGGAAAACAGGCTTGGCCAATTGGCGCGGCCCCAACGACGATGTGCCTGTTCTAGCAACATGGGTGTGCCGGGGGTGGCAACGGAGCGCCCGCCAACAACCGCGGTCCAAAACCCCATCGGGCTGCCATCTATCTGTTGAAATAGGCGGGGCGTGGCGGCAAGAGGCGCTGTTTCGCGCCCATCAAGCGTGGTCACGGCACCGGTGGCGGCATCATACCAAACCAGAAACGCCCCACCACCAAGACCCGAGGATTGTGGCTCAACCAGACCAAGCACGGCCTGCACGGCAATCATCGCATCCGCAGCTGTGCCGCCAGCGCGCAGAATTTTCGCGCCCGCAGAGACGGCATCTGGGTGGGCAGCGACAACCATCCAATTGTCAGCCTCCACCGGAGAACCTGCATTTTTTGCAGCTAAGTATGGTTCAAGGTCTTGCGTTACCTCGGAGAGAATTGAGGTCGCGGCCTCGGGTGCGACGGCATCTGCGGCCTCTTGGGAGGCGGCCATGGTTGCGACTGTCGCAAAGCTGCAAAGAGCGAGTGGAAAGATCCATTGTGTCAAGCGCATGGTAAGTCTCTCCTATGTTGCAACCACCAGAATCTGTGATCCGCCCTAGCCTATCCAATTTTAGTAGGGCTATACCACGGAAAAAACGCCAGAAGGTATGTTCGTGAAGAATAGAGAAGGGCCGCACAATCGGCGGCCCCTATAATCTTCGCGCCGTGACAGGCACACAGCATCCGCAGATTTAGTTGGATGGCACTGTCAATCGGGTCATTTTCGTGAACTTTTTGTTCCCTTGATACATGTGTTCCGTATAGACAACTATGTTGTATTTTCCGAGCGTGTATTTGAAATCTCTGGTCTCTTCGGTGTTTACACGCCGCCATGTCCCTACCCGTTTGGTCGGGCTTACTTGTTTGATATTATACACATATTTACCAGACCACTTGTGGCCGCTTTGTACGTGAGTGCAACGACCTACGACTTCATAGCAACTGTGTGGGTATCGCTTGAATTTGTAGCCATCGTTATATGTATTAGAAACGAAATGACCCATGGCATTGTATTTTTGACGAGAGTTCTGCTTCGTTTGATGGCTTGTCTTTTTTACGATATAAAATTTGCCCTTCTTTCCGACAAATTTGTAAGTCCATTTGTCGCCAGTTTGGTCCTTGATATCATATTCTGTACCGACGGGCATTTGGTCAAACCGGATGCCCCAGTTTTCAGCGTATGACGCGGTGCTTACAAGGGTCATTGCGACGGTAAAGAAAAGTGCCTTGAGGATGTTTAACATAGCTGTTCCTAAATAAATTTTTTCAAGCTTTGCGCAATGCAAGCCTCTTATCTCAAAATATCATGGGATGTAGCACATCAATCGAGTGCTACATCCCATGGCGGTTGGATATAATTATCCGCCTTATAGCATTGCAGGCACGACCAGATCAGGGGGACGGTGTCCGTCGTCGAAAGTCTTGATGTTGATCAATACTTTTTCGCCCATCTCAATACGGCCCTCATGGGTTGCGGAGCCCATATGAGGCAACATCACCACATTCGGCATATTGCGCAAATCGGTATGGGTTTTGCTGCCACGTTCATAAACGTCCAACCCGGCACCGGCGATGTCACCCGCTATAAGGGCGCGCACGAGGGCGTTTTCGTCCATGACCTCACCGCGCGAGGTATTCACAACCATCGCATCCTTTTTCAGGAGCTTGATGCGGCGCGCATTCATGAGGTGAAATGTAGAGGGCGTGTGCGGGCAGTTGATCGACAACACATCGGTGCGCGCAACCATCTGATCCAGGCTTTCCCAATAGGTGGCCTGACAATCTGCTTCGACTTCGGGACGAAGGCGGCGGCGGTTGTGGTAATGCACCTGCATCCCAAAGGCATTGGCGCGGCGCGCGACGGCCTGACCCACACGGCCCATGCCGATAATACCAAGCCGTCGGCCCCCGACACGCCCACCCAGAAAGGCAGTAGGTGCCCAGCCATCCCATTCATCACGCTGCATTTTGTCCTGCCCTTCGGGCATCCGTCGCGTAACGGCCAAAATCAGCGCCATGGTCATATCGGCGGTGTCATCGGTCACGGCACCCGGTGTATTTGACACCAGAACGCCACGTTGGCGTGCGGAACTGACATCAATATGGTCAACCCCCGCGCCGTAGTTGGCGATCAATTTCAGGCGGTCGCCTGCTTGGGCCAAAAGGGCGGTGTCGATCACATCGGTCACAGTTGGCACTAAAACGTCAGCGTCTTTGACTGCCGCTACCAACTCTGCTCGCGTCATTGGTGTATCGTCGTCCCGCAGGCGCACATCGAACAATTCCGACAAGCGCGCTTCTACCGGATCGGGCAAGCGTCGCGTCACGACAACACTCAAGCGTTCCTTTACCATCTGGTCTCTCCCAGTTCTTTCCAAATCACATTGATGCTGTCACAGTGCCTGACACACCGATGGGGCACAAGAACCCACACAGAAAAAATGAATGAGCAGACAGATATCGCGATGAAATTTCATGGAGTCCCACGACTAAGTGCATGGCTTTGCGCCGCTATTGCGGTGCTGGCATTGTCTTTTGGTGCTATTGCCCAAGAGGTGCGCGGACCTGTCACCAACCTGCCGATGCCCCGCTATGTATCGCTAAAGGCGAGCAAGGCAAATGTGCGGCGGGGGCCATCGCTAACGCATCGGATTGATTGGATTTTCAAACGGCGCGATATGCCTCTGGTGATCACCGCAGAGCATGGCCATTGGCGTCGCGTTCAAGACCGTGAAGGTGCCGGTGGCTGGGTGCATTATTCGTTACTATCAGGCGTAAGAACGGTCATTATTGACCATGATATGCTGCCCCTTTTGGTGCAACCCAATCTGCAATCGCCCGAAGCGGCGCAATTGGAATTGGGCGTTGTTGCACGCCTTGGGGAATGCTCAACCGATTGGTGCCGTATCTCATCTGGTGGCTACCGCGGATGGGTGCCAAAACCGACGATTTGGGGCGTCGAGCCGGACGAGCTGCGCGATTAAATTATGTCTGCGTAAGAGCTGCGGATGGCACGCATATTATTGCCGTAAGGGGCGGGATTTTGAACATCACCGCCTTTGAAGACGGCGGAACCTGCGACCAGAACATCTGCGCCGGCTGCGACCATAAGTGGCGCCGTCTCGGGCGTAATTCCACCATCAATTTCGATGTGAATCGGGCGATCACCGATCATGGCACGCAGATTGCGCACTTTTTCGATCTGGCTGTGAATGAATTTCTGCCCGCCAAAGCCGGGGTTCACGGTCATCACGCAAATCAGATCCACCATATCCAACAGATAGGCGACGTCATCTATGCCAGTGCCGGGATTAAGCGCGAGGCCAGCCTTGCACCCTGCCCCGCGAATGGCCTGAAGCGTGCGGTGCGTGTGCGGTCCGGCCTCAAGATGCGCTGTCAGAATATCGGCCCCTGCATCGGCATAGGCATCAATATAGGCATCCACCGGAGAGATCATCAAATGCACATCCATCACGGTCGAGATATGCGGACGGATCGCTTTGCATAGGGGCGGGCCAAAGGTGAGGTTGGGCACAAAATGACCATCCATGACATCGACGTGAATCCAATCAGCACCCTGCGCCTCAACCGCCTGAATTTCCGCGCCGAAGTTGGCGAAATCTGCGGACAAAATGGACGGGGCGATCTTGATGGATCTGTCAAAGCTCATGGGAGGCTCTTTCTGAAGGGATTTGATTCGTGAGTGGGATGAAAATGCCTGTCTGCGGGGCAAAGTGCAATCCATCAGCAGATGGGCCAGCGTCACGGCGCATATTAGCAGATGCATGTCGCATGGCATTGCTTCAACTTCTGCTCGGTTCAGGGTATGAGCCAGCAACCCTGATCACGCGGTGCAGAAATGATCGACGTAGAAAATGTAAGTTTGACGCTTGGCACAAATGAGGTGCTGCGTGACGTATCGCTGAAACTGGCGGAGCGGCGCATTGCGATTATTGGGGCCAATGGGTCGGGCAAAAGCAGCTTTGCGCGGCTTTTGAACGGCCTGTTGTTACCCAGCAAGGGCGAGGTGCGCGTCAACGGGATGGGGACCAAAAAGAACGGCAAGGATATCCGCCGCAAGGTGGGGTTTGTGTTTCAAAATCCCGACAATCAGATCGTATTTCCGGTGGTTGAGGAAGACATTGCCTTTGGCATGAAGAACCTTGGGTTCTCCAAGGAAGTGATTGCTGAGAAAACCAAGGCTGTGCTGACGCAATATGACATGCTGCATCTGATGGAGCACCCGGCGCATCTGTTGTCTGGTGGGCAAAAGCAGTTACTGGCAATCTCTGGCGTATTGGTGATGGAGCCGGAATATATCGTGATGGATGAGCCAACGACGCTGCTGGATTTACGCAATAAACGGCGTGTTGCGGCAGCGATAGAGGCACTGGCGCAGACAGTGATCATGGTTACTCATGACCTTGATATCATACAGAATTTTGATCGAGTAATCGCATTTGAAAACGGGAAGGTTTGCCTAGATGGCCCGCCCAGCAGCGTGATCCAGGACTATATGGATATGATGGTCTGATGCTGGATCTCTATTCTCCCGGCAGCTCAATCCTGCACCGTTTAGCACCCGGCATAAAGGTGAGCGCGCTGATGCTGTGCGGCAGCCTGTTGTTTTTGGTGGATGGGTTGTTGATACCGTCAATCGCGCTGGGTTTCGTTGTGGGATTGTACCGCGTTGCGGGGCTGACGATGGCGCAACTATGGGCGCAGTTGCGGCCTGCGGCCCTGTTGTTGGTTATTCTGTTTCTGGTTCAGGGGCTGATCACCGGATGGGGTGTTGCGGTTTTCATTGTGTTGCGGTTTGGGGTGCTATTGCTGTTGGCGGGGCTTGTGACCTTAACAACGCGATCCTCGGATATGATTGAGGCGATAACGCGCGGGTTGGGCTGGCTGCGCTGGATTGGCGTGAATCCGTCCAAGGTTGGGCTGGCGTTTTCGCTGGCGTTACGGTTCATCCCCGTGCTGGCGACGCTGACAAAAGAGGTGCGCGAGGCCCAAAAGGCGCGCGGATTGGAGCGGAGTATTATCGCCGTCGCGATCCCCGTCACGGTGCGCATGCTAAAGATGGCGGATGATATATCCGATGCCATCGACGCGCGCGGATATACCCCCTAAACGCGCTGCGCACTTGTGTTTTCGCAGATGCAGCATTAGCAAAACGAAACCTCACAAGATGAGACAGTTGAAAAGGATATCCCGTGGACACCAAAAGCATTGTCTATATCGCCCTATTTGCTGCACTGACCGCTGCATTGGCGTTGTTTCCACCGCTTGCCTTGCCCGGAGGCGTGCCAATCACGGCGCAATCCTTGGGTGTGATGTTGGCCGGTAGCCTTGCAGGCGCGCGCCGCGGCAGCCTTGCGATGGTCCTGTTTCTGGCATTGGTCGCTGCTGGTTTGCCGCTATTGGCGGGGGGCCGTGGGGGCATTGGAGTGCTCTTTGGCCCCTCTGGTGGGTTTCTACTGGCGTGGCCGATATCAGCGTTTTTCATTGGCTGGGCTTTGGCGAAATTCGGCACAAACAACCTGCTGACAACCGCGCTGTGGATCGCAGTTGGCGGCATTGTGATCATGTATGCCATCGGGATTCCTTGGCTCGCGGTTGCGGCGAAAATGCCGCTAAGCAAGGCCGTATACGTGATGCTGGCCTATATTCCCGGCGATGCGATCAAGGTGGTTCTGGCTGCCGTCATCTCGATCGGGGTGCGCCGCGCCTATCCGCAGGTTTGATCACCTGATGACGTTGGGCGTGCATCATGCCGCTTAGTCGCAGCCTGTTCACCCATGCCCGCGAGCGCCCCGATGCGCTGGCGGTGTCGCTATCCGGGGGGCGGTTCAGCTATGGCGAACTGGCGCGAGATGTGCTGCGGTTGAACCATGCGTTGGGCGCCATCCCTGTTAGACGAAACGCGACTGTGAGCTTGCCCAAAGGCGGGCGATTGGTCGGTGTTTGCCTAGGTAATCATGCATGCGCGGCACCTTTGTTGTGTCTGGGATTAGCGACAAATCACGGCGTCGCGGTGATGGACCCGACGTGGCCCGTCGCACAATTGGCTGAAGTGCTGAGCCGCTTGCCAATTGATGTTTTGTTTGTGCAATCAGGCCAATCTGCGTTGATCAAAACCGCAGCGGCGCTAGGCATTCGCGTGGTTTGCGTAGATCAGGAGTGGAATGCATTTCTGGGGGATACGACATCGCCTGTTCCGGCAGAACCACAGGGCGGCGCGACATTCCTTGTTGGGTTCACCTCGGGCACGACATCAACGCCCAAAGGGTTCGCACGGTCGCGTCAATCTTGGCGGATCAGCCTAGAGGCCAGCCAAGAGGCATTTGCATTGGGTGATGCCTCTCACACACTTGCGCCGGGGCCATTGTCACATGGGCTGACACTATATGCGTTTGCCGAGACATTGCATGTGGGGGCAGCATTTTATGGGGTGGAACGGTATTCGGCTGAAACTATCCGTAACATGTTAGAACATAACAATATATCGCGGTTAGTTGTGGTGCCGACAATGTTGGAAACGCTGACAAACACCGGGTGTTTTAAGGGCGTTACCAATGTCACAACCGCCGGTGCAAAGCTATCCCCTGCCCTGCTGCACCGTAGTAAAGACGCCTTTCCCAACGCGGTAATTTTTGAATATTACGGCGCATCCGAATTGGGTTTTGTCAGTGTCAGTCGACATCATAGTGATACATCCAGCGCTGCACCTTATACGGTTGGGCATCCATTTTCACATGTTGATTTCCGCCTGATGGATCAAGGCAAGGACGTGACCCAAGGCCAAACAGGCACCATTCATGTGCGCGCGGATTTGGCGATCAACGGCTATTTATGGGGCGATGGGGAGGCTGGGTTTCGCCGTGAAAACGGATGGGCAACCGTTGGGGATATGGGCCGGATCGAGCCTGACGGAAGCCTTGTTTTATTGGGGCGTGAGGGCGGTATGATCGTGACCGCGGGGTATAATGTGTACCCCCAAGAAGTGCAGGATGCGCTGAGCATGGTCGCGGGAATTGAGGCTGCTTTTGTGACGGCAGTGGCCGATGAATATTTAGGGCAGCGATTGGTTGCAGTGATTGAAACCATGGTTGGGTTTTCTGCCCAGCACCTTGGTTCGTGTCTTTCGCGGGACTTGCCGCGTTACAAAATACCGCGCGCGTTTTATACTGTTGAGGCATGGCCCTTAACAACCAGTGGCAAGGTCGCAAAGAAAGACGTTGAATGCTGGATTTCGGAAGGAAATCAAAACCTTGTCCCGATTACAGTTCCCATCTGACCGCCAACCCGTGATTGTTTCTGCGCGCCGCTCTGCGATTGGGCGTGCGGGGGGGATGTTCGCGCAAGTGGATGTTGAGGATCTGGCCGCGCCTGTGTTGCGGGCCGTGGTGCAGGATGCGGGTATTTCTGCGTCTGAGATTGACGAGGTGATCCTGGGCAATGCAGCGGGTCCGGGCGGAAATATTGCGCGTTTATCGGCGCTTAGGGCGGGGTTTGGTATTGATATTGCAGGCGTAACCACGGATCGGCAATGCGGGTCCGGGCTGGAGGCGGTGATGAACGCGTGCTGGTTGGTGGCTGGTGGTGCGGGGGATGTGATTGTGGCGGGCGGGGTTGAGAGTGTGAGCCGTGCGCCGGTGCGGGGAATGCGGTCGCTGGATGGTGGGGAGCCTGAGTTTTATGGGCGCGCGCGGTTTTCGCCTGAGGAAATAGGTGATCCCGAGATGGGGATTGCGGCGGAAAATGTGGCGCGTAAATATGGAATTTCACGGCAGCGGCAGGATAAATTTTCCCTGCAATCTCAACAACGTGCGGCATTTGCACGGGCTGCTGGAGTGTTTGCGAGCGAGATCGTTGACGTCGCTGATAATCGCGTGGATGAGTGTATTCGGGCACAGGCGTCTTTGGAGAAAATGGCGCAGCTGAGGCCTGTATTTCAGGCAGATGGCACTGTGACCGCCGCAAATGCCTGTCCATTGAATGATGGGTCGGCGGCGGTGGTGGTGATGACGGCGGCAAAAGCACGGGCGCTGGGGCATCAACGCGGGTTGGCGTTTGTGGAGGGAGCAGCGGCCGGAGTGGACCCGAATTTGCTGGGCATTGGGCCGGTTGCATCAACGCAGAAGCTGTTGAAACGGCGTGCTGATATTGATCTTAAGCAATTGAAGTTACTGGAATTTAATGAGGCATTTGCGGCGCAGGTTTTGGCATCACTAGATGAATTGGGGCTGCCTGATACCCTGCCCTGCCAGCAAGGGGGCGCGATCGCTTTGGGGCATCCATTTGGGGCCTCAGGCGCGATATTGGTGACGCGATTATTTAGCCAAATGATACGCGACCCAGCCGCAGATTTGCCCGAAAATGCGCTGGCAATGGCGATGATTGGCATTGGTGGCGGGCTGGGGTTAACGGCGGCGTTTGAAGTGCTGGAATTGGGGTAAAACCCCCCGAAATTGCAGCGCGCGTTGCGTTAAGGCAGCCGAATTGCGGGTTTTTGGAACGTACAAAAGCCGATTTACGCAACAGGACTCCCCAAGATGTTGTGGGGCTTGGGGGGAATTAACCCAAGGTGCGGCGGGTTCATAAATGTCGAAAGTGACGAAATGACACTTTCAGCCGTTGAAACGTATATTTCGCGCCGATTTTGGGAGAATCATGGTTAACGGCGGGTGGGGGAGTTGGGAAAACGGGTGTTTTTATCCGCGAGCCGATTTGCGGGCTGCGAGACCCGGATGCCTCCGGCGGGGATATTTTTGCTCAGAAGAAGCGGGCGGCGGTGTTAGGGTCGCAGTCAGGGCGCATTGTGTGAGCTGCGCGCGCCCCGACTGAAATTTGTTTTAGTCTTCTTCGTCCAGGACGCGCACGGCGCCAAGCGAGGCGTTTGAGACGTGGGCGGCGTAGGCCTTGAGTGCTGTGGAAACAGCACGGGGGCGGCCCAGAGCCTTCCAGATTTTTTTATCGGCTTGGGGGTGGGCCGCGCGGCGGCGCGCGATTTCGGCCTCATCGACTTCAAGCTGGATGGAACGGTTGGGGATCGAGATGGTGATGCGATCGCCATCCTCTACCAGAGCGATCAGGCCCTTTTCCGCGGCTTCCGGGGAGGCGTGGCCAATGGATAGCCCGGCGGTGCCACCCGAGAAACGCCCGTCTGTGAGGAGTGCGCAGGTTTTATCCAAGCCCTTGGATTTGAGGTAGGCGGTTGGGTAGAGCATTTCCTGCATGCCGGGGCCGCCTTTGGGGCCTTCATAACGGATGACAACAACCGAGCCTTCTTTGACGTCGCCACGCAGGATGCCGTTCATCGCATCATCTTGGGATTCAAAGACTTTGGCGATGCCCTCAAACTGGTACATGCTTTCGACGACGCCAGCGGTTTTCACGATGCAGCCCTGTTCGGCCAGATTACCAAAGAGCACGCAAAGGCCGCCCTCTTTGGAATAAGCATTGGCGAAGTCGCGCACGCAGCCATCCTCAATATCGAGGTCGAGTTCTGTGTAGGAGCGGTTTTGGCTAAAGGCCTCGACCGTGCGCACACCACCTGGGGCGGCGATAAAGCGGTCGTGGGCCTCGTTGTTGTCGGTTTGGCGCACGTCCCATTTGTCGATGAAGGCACCGATGTCTTTTTCATGCACGGTGGGGCAATGGCGGTGAATTTTACCCTCGCGGTCAAGTTCGCCCAAGATGCGGGCGATGCCGCCTGCGCGGTGCACGTCTTCCATGTGGTATTTGGGCGTGCTGGGGGCCACTTTGCAGAGGTGCGGGATTTCGCGGCTAAGGCGATCCATGTCGGCCATGGTAAAATCAACCTCGCCCTCATGGGCGATGGCGAGGAGGTGCAGCACGGTATTGGTGGACCCACCCATGGCGATATCAAGCGCCATGGCGTTTTCAAAGGCGTCAAAGCAGGCGATGCTGCGGGGCAGCGCGCTGGCGTCATTATGTTTGTACCAACGGGTGGCGAGGTCGACGATTTTATGGCCTGCCTCCTCAAAGAGGCCGCGGCGTTTGGCGTGGGTGGCAAGGAGTGAGCCGTTGCCGGGGAGCGCGAGGCCAAGTGCCTCTGCCAAGCAGTTCATCGAGTTGGCGGTGAACATGCCAGAGCAAGACCCGCAGGTAGGGCATGCGGAGCGTTCGAGTTCTTTGACCTCATCCTCTGTACGGCTATCGTCGGTTGCGCCAACGATGGCGGTCACGAGGTCGGATTTATGTTCACCATCAGAGAGGATGGTTTTGCCAGCCTCCATCGGGCCGCCAGAGACGAAGATGGCAGGGATGTTGAGGCGCATGGCGGCCATCAGCATGCCGGGGGTGATCTTGTCACAGTTGGAGATACACACGAGGGCGTCGACGCAATGGGCATTGGCCATATATTCAACGCTATCGGCAATGATTTCGCGTGAGGGCAGTGAATAGAGCATGCCATCGTGGCCCATGGCGATGCCATCATCCACGGCGATGGTGTTCATTTCTTTGGCAACGCCGCCTGCTTTTTCGATTTCGCGGGCGACGAGCTGGCCCATGTCCTTGAGGTGGACGTGGCCGGGAACAAATTGGGTGAAGGAGTTCACAACCGCAATGATGGGTTTGCCGAAGTCATCGTCTCCCATTCCAGTGGCGCGCCATAGGGCGCGGGCGGCGGCCATACGGCGGCCAAAGGTGGACGTTTTGGAACGAAGATCGGGCATGTCGGCTCCCCTCGGGTGGCAAATGATGCGCGTCACCTTGGCCTGAAACAGGAATGCGGTGCAGCGCTATAGACTATATCAGCGGTATGGGCGTTGGGTGTCAAACCGGTGATGGTGGTTTTTCACGGTACGCTTTGGACTCTCCCGCAATCGGGTGCCAGTTGGCGCATGGATTTGCAAGGGTTTTGGTACGCGCGGCGCGTTTTACGGGTGATCTGGTGCAGGATGAGGGGGATCGACGGGGCGTCTGACGGATCTGGCGGGATGCTGGATCAGCGACGGGTGGAAAACAGCGCGGGGCGCGGATCAATCCAGATCGTGGGCAGCAAGGGCGCGGTGGATTTCGCGGCGGACCAATTTACGCACATTGCGCGTGATACGTTCACCCAAGGCCCCCTGAAGCTCCTGTCGTACGATGTCGCTGACCATTTCGCGCAGCATATCCTCGTCGATGACGGCGGTGTCGCTGTCTGCATCAGCGCCGATATTGCCCAGATCGTCACGGGTCCGCTCAAATATCTCGTCAGCGATGTCGTCGGAGTCGTCCAACAGGGTTTCGGTCAATGAGGCGAGGTCTTCTTCGGCGGCTAGGCCGGATGGCGCGTCGGTATGTTGATCAGCATGTTGATCAGCAATTTGATCTGTGTCGTGAACTGTCTCTTGCTCATCGAAATGGTCGACGTCCTGTTCATCTTCGTGGTCTTCCCACTCGATAACGGCGGGGGCCGTACCGGCGTAATCGCTGTCACCGGGTTCATCAGGTTCGTATTCCTGATGGAGATCCTGAGAGGTGGCAGATTGCATCTGGCGCCAGCTTTCGAGGCGGGCCTCGATGGCGCGATCATCGGCACTTGGCGCAGCAGGTGCCTGCTGTGTCGCGGCGTCGTCTTGGTGGCTATGCTCGTCGCTCACATCCGCCTGTGAGGTGTCGGAAACAACAGCCTCTTGTTGTTCTGCGTCAAACCCATGGGCGCCGTCATCGAATGTTTCTGGCTCCGCCTTGGATTGCTCATCCTGTGGCGTTACAGCCCAATCACCCATGTTCAGAGTGGTTTCATGCGGCCCGCCATCCTGAAGGGTTTCATCCTGAACGGTTTCA
>CAXIAD010000049.1:0-21908 GCA_964021645.1 uncultured Cognatishimia sp.
ATGATCTGGTGCTAGAGGGACAAGGGCAAAAGGTTGTCGTTGACACGATCTCACTGCCATTTTTGGCAAATGCTGAAATTGATTTCTCCGAAGAATTGATTGGCGCACGGTTTGTGATCAACAATCCAAACGCAACAAGCTCCTGTGGTTGCGGAACCAGTTTTTCAATGTAATCAAGATATTGTCGCAGTCTTCTCAACCATAACTTTACCTGCAAGGGTGGGTTGCCTTGGGGGTTTTATCGCCTTGGCGGTTGGTTGTTCTATGGTCTGTTCATAGACAAGGTACAGCCCGGATAACACAATGATCGTGACCCCAATATAGAGTTGAACGCCCGGCACTTCGCCAAAAAACATTGCCCCCATCACCACCATCCAGACGAACTGAAGGTTCATCAAGGGCGTTACAACATAGGCATTAAGCAGGCGCAACGACACCACCAAAACCCAGCGCGCCAGAAACAATACTACCGCATAGGCAAGCACCCAGACCATGTCTGCAATGGGCATCGCGACATAAACAAATGGCAAAGCAAACCCCATGGTCACGCATAGGGCAAGATTCGGGTAGAGCACTTGGGCAAGGTCGTTTTGTTCATACCTGCTGATAAAGCGCGCCAAAATCATCGACAATGTCCCGGTCAAACAGGCAAACAAGGCCACCGCATGGCCCCATGTCGCCGAAGACACCCCATCAGGGAACAAAAACAACACCCCGGCAAAGCCAAGCAACAGGGCGGCCCACGAACTAAATCCGACGCTTTCCTTGAGTATCATCCCCGACATCGCCCCCGCAAATAGCGGCACCATGCCTATAAAGACGAAAACTTCGGCAAAAGGGAGCAACTTGAACGCATAGAAAAACGCCAATGATCCTACCACCGTAAGCGCACTTCTTAAGGTCATCGCCCTTGGGCAGCTTGTGGAAAAGCTTACTTCTTTGCGCTGAAGTCGCGAGGTCAAAACGGTCAATGCGACCACAATCGCAGCGGAAACAAAGAATAGCTGCGGGGCGGCGTAGCCTCGTGCAATAAATTTGGTGATGGCATCGGCCGATGAAATCAGCACCGTATACATAGCCACCAGGCCAACACCAAACAATCTGGAAGTGTTCGACATATTCATACTATCATCTTATGATTGAATTCTCTTCGTGCAAACCCCTTAAAAAATGCGTCGAACGCCGCACAGCTGTCTTCGGCATGTGTCAGAACAACCTGAGCAGAATCCGAAAGCTGTTCCAGCACGATTGGCCGCATCACCCCCCAGTTGCTGCTGCGTTCGATATCCATTCTGAAAATACACTCTGATAGCTCCTTTAGCGGACCCGCTGCGCCACCATTAGGCGAGCGGAAAAGCAACCCGCCGGATGCAATCGGCTGCTCAAAACCCCCGGAATTATGCTGTGTTGTCATCCAGTTACACATCAAAAATTCATGGTAGTGATCATGGCAATTGGTGCCTGTCAGCTCTTCGATGCCAAACCGCTGTGTGTGGCGTTCCAACCAATCTTGCCAAGTTTTAGGGGTTTCGAAACCCGCATAACTCAGTGCGATGCACACTTCTGCCAGCAAATCCGCGTTCTGTTCAAGGAAGGCCAGAAGTCCCGCAAATTCCAACGATGTTCTCGCATCTGAATTCAATTTTGGGTCTTTGCGACCATACTCTGACAGATAAAAGACTGCATGAGTTAGCTCATACGCCGCCTTTTTATTGGGCATCGCAAATGTCTGTGAGCGTTGAATAAACCCTCGGACGCGACCCTCTAGGCCAACATCATCGGCAAGCGGATCAACACCGCGGCGCATCATGAGGCGACGAGCCTCCATGCGTTGCAAATCCGACATTTCGGCCTGTGCCACGCCTTGGCGCGCAACCCACTCAACCAGTGCAGCCCCCTTGTTGCCGTCATATCCCAGATCCTCAAGATCAAGGCAGATCGACAACAGAAACCGGTAATATTGCGGGAAAAACTCCAGCCGTTTCTCAATTTCAGTGTAAAAACCATCATAAGCGCTTAGCGCTTCGGGATCGGGGCGCATGCCTGTGCTTTCCAACACGTTCAACAATTCGGCGTTTTCTTTTAGCCAGAACACATCATCTGCGCCGCGCCGCTCCACGGCGAAACATTGCAGCAAATTTTTGTCTCTCTCGCGCGGTGTTTGACACGGAATCTGAAAGTCGTGATGGATAATATTGGACATGTTTCCCCCCGGAAAAGCGAAGGGCGCAACTTGCGTCGCGCCCCGCATGTAGTGTCAAAGACCGGAAGTAAACAGCTCCGCACCCGCCCCTTCGTCAGCACAGGCATCCGCAGTTGACGCCAGACCAGAGGTGTAAAGTTGGACCAGGCCAGAGGTGTACATTTCCAGCCCACCGCCGGTTGTGGCCTGCGTGGGGGCATCCTGTGCAAGACCCGAGGTGAACAATTGCACCAGCCCAGATGTGAACATCTCGGTACGGTCGCCGTCTTGGGCATCTGTGCCCTCAGCGATAAGCCCCGATGTAAACATTTCGACGCTTTCGCCAATCATTACGTCGCCAGTAGTTGACGCAGAAAGGCCCGACGTAAACAGGCCAGTTTCGCCTCCGCTATGCAGGCAGCCTCCCGATGTGGGCAACGTACGGTCTACAAATGTTTCGTTAATAACTTCCGTGGCAGCATGTGGCAGCATTTTCTGTCCTTTTGGATTGAATTATTACCCTTTCACGCTTGCACGTTTTCATTGTTTTTCAATATTTTTTTCTATGATAGCGAGTGTTTCATACACATAATCAATACAACAACGCCCTCTAATCTCCTGTTTTAAAACACCTAAACTGTAAACCAAAAAACTTGACTTGCCTGGGATTGGCTGCCCCATTTTTGCCACATTTCCCAAAATTTCCACCTCCGAATCATCTGCTCTCTCATGTCGGTTTCAGGTTATGACTGGGCCATCGGCCTCGCAATTTCACCGTTTCACCGGGAATGATTCGCCGATGGGATGGCAGGATCGCTTGCCAGTCAGCGCATCATGCGGGATACAGTCAGGACGCAAATTCAGAGGTCCGCATGAAAATCGCCACGTTCAACATCAACGGGATCAAAGCCCGGATCGCCGCCCTACCAGAGTGGTTGGACGCAGCGCAGCCGGATGTCGTTTTGCTTCAGGAAATCAAATCCGTCGACGAAGCCTTTCCACGCGAAATTTTCGAAGACCGAGGTTACCAAGTCGAAACCCACGGGCAGAAAAGCTTTAACGGCGTCGCGATCCTGTCAAAGTTACCTCTAGAGGATATTTCGCGCGGGTTGCCCGGCGATGACGAGGATGAGCAGGCCCGTTGGATCGAAGCCACGGTTTTGGGCGAACAAGCTATTCGGGTTTGCGGTCTGTATCTGCCGAACGGCAACCCCTGCCCCGGCCCGAAATACGATTACAAACTTTCTTGGATGAAAAGACTACATCAGCGCGCGCAGGAATTACTGCAAGGCGAAGAGCCGTTTTTGATGGCGGGCGACTATAATGTCATTCCCCAAGATGAGGATGCAAAACGCCCCGAGGTTTGGCAAGAAGATGCGCTTGCGCGTCCGGAAAGCCGGGCTGCCTTTCGCCGTTTGTTGAACCTTGGTTTTACCGAGGCCTTTCGCGCACGTACATCCGGGCCGGGTCACTATTCATTTTGGGATTATCAGGCGGGTGCATGGAACAAAAACAATGGCATTCGCATTGACCATTTCTTGCTCAGCCCGCAATGCGCCGATCTGCTGCGCGATTGCCAAATAGACAAGGATGTGCGGGCCGGTGAAAAACCCTCAGATCATGTGCCTGTTTGGATTGAACTGGCCGCCTAGCGCATTATCTTAACGCAATCAATAAGTTAGACTGCTATGTTGGCGCATGCGTAACATCATGCTGATAGATCCAGTCATATTGTGCGGCCATTTTGTTGGGCACTAAATGCCCTCCAACACGCAATGCCAAATGGGCCGCCGCACGCAATGGCGGGAACGAAAGATGGTATTTCCACGCGTTCCCCTCCGCCGCTGCAACAATTTTTCTAACACGTGTTTCGCGTCTGCGTTGATACGCCGCCAGCCCTTCTGGAATCGTTTCGGCGTTATCCACCGCATCCGCCAATACCCAAGCATCCTCGATCGCCATCACCGCGCCCTGCGCCATGAATGGCAGGGACGGATGCGCGGCATCCCCTAAAAGGGCCGCGTTTTCGCGGTGCCAGATCGGGGCGACCTGATGTCGAAACAGTCCCCACAACCGTACATCCGTTGTCGCCGCTAACATTGCCGGCACATCCCCGCCAAACCGCGAGAATGCCGCCCTTAGGTTTTCGGGATCGTCCTTATGTGTCCAGCTTTCTTCGGCCCAAGCAACGCGTTCTTGCACCGCGACCAGATTGATCAACTCCCCGCCGCGCAATGGATAGCTGACCAAATGGCATTTCGGCCCCATATGCACCCGCGCGACGTTGGGGTGGCCCATTGTGTTGGCAATTGTTGCGCGCCACGCAACCTGACGGGTGAAAAACGGTGCCGCCGCGCCATTCAATTCGCTGCGTAATTGCGAATGCAACCCATCCGCGCCAATCACCAGATCGGCCTTCATCTCGGCACCATTCACCGTCCATAGACGCGCAGGTGCCCCGGTTTCGATTCGTTTCACCTTTTGCAAAAGGCGGATTTTCACGCCCACCGAACGTGCCGTTCGGGCCAATAGGTCGATCAGATCGGCCCGGTGAACAAAGTAATAGGGGCTGTGGGGTGACAGTTTTGCCAGATCAAACGACAGCACGCCGCGCCCTGCCCGGTAATCCTTTAGCTCAACCCCCTGAGCGCGCACCGCGATCGCGCGCAACTCATCGCCCAATCCCAACGCGTCCAGAACACAGACTCCGTTTGGGCTGATTTGCAGGCCCGCTCCGACCTCATTGATGGCCTCAGCTTGCTCTAGCACAGTCACAGCTGCGCCCCGCGCTGACAGCGCCACTGCCGCCGTCAAACCCCCAATGCCCGCGCCAATTATGGCAACTTTCAAACCGTCTAATTTCATACATCTCTTTTGAAACGAAAAACGCCGAGGCAAAAGCCCCGGCGTGAATTTTAATAGCGATTTAGCTATGTTTCAGTCGTCACGATGCACTTTTTCGCGCCGTTCATGCCGTTCTTGGGCCTCAAGGCTCATCGTCGCGATAGGCCGCGCATCCAAGCGTTTCAGCGAAATAGGCTCTCCGGTAACATCACAATACCCAAATTCACCTTCGTCAACCCGGCGCAACGCCGCGTCGATTTTGGCAACCAATTTGCGTTGGCGATCCCGTGTGCGAAGCTCAAGTGCGCGATCAGTCTCTTCGCTGGCGCGATCCGCCACGTCTGGAATATTGCGGGTGCCATCCTGCAAACCTTCGATGGTGTCTTTGCTGTCAGCCAGCAAATCAGTTCTCCATGCGATCAATTTACGACGGAAATATTCGATCTGCCGCTCATTCATGAACGGCTCGTCTTCTGCGGGACGATAATCGTCAGGCAGAAATGATTCAGGCTTCATGTCCGCTCCCTCATTTTGTCCAATGTCTGAACTTAGATTACCCTTCAGACATCAGACCCCTCACTGAAACGCGATGTATCTTAGCACCGTTCAATTGTCACTACCTCTTAGCATCCGATTGCGGTTAAAAAACGATCACGATAGGGTGCGCGACGAAAATGCATTATGCGCAGGAAATTCAAATGAAATTCGCAGGTACTGAGAACTATGTTGCAACCGACGATCTGACGGTTGCTGTAAATGCGGCGGTCACACTGGAACGCCCCCTGTTGGTCAAGGGTGAGCCGGGCACTGGCAAGACCGAACTTGCGCGTCAGGTGGCCACGGCACTTGGTCTGCGCATGATCGAATGGAACATCAAATCCACGACCAAAGCCCAACAAGGCCTGTATGAATACGATGCCGTTTCACGTCTGCGTGACAGTCAGCTTGGCGAAGAGCGCGTCCATGACGTCGGTAACTACATTCGCAAAGGTAAACTTTGGGAAGCCTTTGATGCCGGCGAAAAAGTGGTCTTGCTGATTGATGAAATCGACAAAGCCGACATCGAATTCCCGAACGATCTACTGCAAGAACTCGATAAGATGGAATTTCACGTCTATGAAACAGGCGAGACAGTTCGTGCGCGCCACCGTCCCATCATCATCATCACATCCAACAATGAAAAAGAGCTGCCCGACGCCTTTTTGCGCCGCTGTTTCTTTCATTACATTCGCTTTCCAGACGTTGAAACCATGCGCGCCATTGTGGATGTCCACCATCCGGGCATCAAAGATCAACTTTTGACCACGGCCCTCACCCAATTTTACGAAATCCGTGAAACGCAGGGATTGAAAAAGAAACCCTCAACATCAGAGGTTCTGGACTGGTTGAAGCTATTGCTTGCCGAGGATCTGGATGCGCAGGATTTGAAACGCGACGGGGCCAATGCCCTGCCCAAACTACACGGTGCTTTGCTGAAAAACGAACAGGATGTGCATCTGTTTGAACGGCTGGCTTTTGTGGCGCGTTCCGGTCGCTAAGCCCGCGAATATTGGCCTGTTAATGACTCAAATTTGAGCCATTAGCGGGCTAATAATTCTTCACGTGCCAATTGCAGGTGCTTTTCTACTGTCACCGGTGCCACGCCCAAATTTTCCGACATCTCTTTGATGCTTTTGCCGTCGACATTCCCGACAAGAATATCGCGTTGCATGTCTGACAACTCAATTGTGATGCTTGGCTCGCAGCAGTCAAATTCAGTGACACAATTCAAGGATTGCAACCGCGCGGCACATTTTTCGGTGTTCGTCAGCGTGTTGTATTGATCAAAATCAATCATCTGCACGTTGTATGATTTAGCCATAAAGAGGCATGCGGCCATCAACTCATTGATCCGCGCCATCAAGGTTTCTGCCGTTTCAGCCATGTCGTCAGAGGCGTTTTTCTCCATTCCGAACACTGTCACGACGCAATCGCCCCGCTCTCTACTGACAGCGTAAAACACGATTTCATCGTTGATGCGGCGTAATCGGATGGGGCGGCAAACCAAATCACTCTCTGAAAATGGCATATCTTTCAATTGGTTAATTACAATTTCAACCTGTGTGTCCGACAGCCCAGCAATCCTGATGTCGAATTCTGCAATCGTGGTTGTATCCACAAACGAACGCACACCGCGTTTTCTAATATTACTCATAATGCACCAAACAAATATTGCAGTATCAGCTTGATACACCTTGCAAAAACAATCAACCCAAAGATGTAGTTTTCCGAATTCTAATAGGGTTGTTTTGTTTTTGTCGCAGAAACCATAGAATTGCCTAATTCAGGGCACATCAATTCCCGCATATGTAGTCAACATACCGTTACAAGTCAGGAGCCTTTCACGTGTCAGTCCAACAAGACCCAATAATTGTTCGCCCCCTTACAGTTGCGGATGAACAGGCATGGCGTATATTGTGGAAGGCATATTTGGCCTATTACGAAACCTCGGTCACAGAAGAGGTCTATCAGTCGACTTTTGCGCGCCTCTTGGGCGATGATCCGCAGGATTTCTCCTGCTTGGTGGCCGAACAGAATTCCAAACTTATTGGCCTGACCCATTTTCTCTATCACAGACATGCGTGGAAGGTCGAAAACGTCTGCTATTTGCAGGATTTATTTGCCGACACCGAGGTGCGCGGAACAGGCGTTGGGCGCAAGTTGATCGAGGCCGTCTATGCCCACGCAGATACCAAAGGCAGCCCTACAGTTTACTGGCTGACGCAGGATTTCAACGCCACCGCACGCACGCTTTATGATCGAATTGGCACATTAACTCCCTTTATTAAGTATCAGAGACTTTTATGAAACGCTTTCAGTTCCTATTCTTCGCATTTCTGGCTGCCTGCGCGCCGCCAGAATTGAATGAGGTCGCAACGCGCGGTGTCATTGCAGACACAACGCTTCCTCCGATGAAAGTATTTGCCTCACCGCGACCCGCTGCCCCTCAGCGTTCAAATCAGGATATTGCACGCGATTTTCTCGACCTAAGTTTCCGCCTCGAAAGCGGGCGCGAATTGCCCATTTTGACCCGCTTTGAAACCGCCATCACTGTGCGTGTGACCGGCAAGCCACCAGCCAACCTGCAACCAGACCTATCCCGTTTGCTTTACCGTCTCAGATCAGAGGCCCGGATAGATATTTCGCAAACCTCTGATGCGAATGCCAACATCACAATCGAGGTCGTGGATCGCGCAACCATTCGTCGCCATTTGCCGCAGGCCGCCTGTTTTGTTGTGCCCAATATCACCAGCATAAAACAATACCGTGCCGCGCGACGTTCTTCGCGATCAAACTGGTCGATGATGAGAAACCGCGAACACCTCGCGATATTTTTACCCGGTGATGCCAGCCCACAAGAGGTACGCGATTGCCTGCACGAGGAGCTGGCGCAGGCATTGGGGCCGCTAAACGATCTTTATCGTCTGTCTGATAGCGTGTTCAATGATGACAATATGCATGCCGTCCTGACAGGGTTTGATATGCTGGTTTTGCGTGCCTATTATGATCGTTCCCTTCATAGCGGTATGACCCGCGCCCAAGTTGGTGCCCGTCTTCCAGCCATTCTTGCCCGCATCAATCCGCAACCGATCCCACTGGCGGCCCGAAATGCGGATACAACGCCCCTTGCCTGGATAAATTCCGTTCAAACTGCACTTGGTCCGGGGACCGGTTCCAGCGCGCGGATCATTGCCGCAACCAAGGCGCTACAGATCGCCAAAGATCGCGGTTGGCAGGACCATAGACGCGGGTTTTCGCATTTCACCCTTGGGCGGTTAATCCAGTCACGGGATGCAGATATTGCCCGAACCCATTTCATCAATGCCGCGCATTTCTTTCGTCTCAACAATGCCAATGACCCGCATTTGGCCTTTGCCACGGCGCAACTGGCCGCCTATGCAATTGCTGCTGGGGATGGCACCCGCGCCTTGGAGTTGATCCAGCCGCATTTGGCACAGGCTGCGCAGTATGAAAATGCGTCGCTGCTTGCCACGCTATTGCTTTTAAAGGCCGAAGCGCTGGATTTATCCGACCGCGGCGAAGAAGCGCGTCGGGTTCGTCTGGACAGCTTGGGTTGGGCACGTTACGGCTTTGGCGCAGATTGGGCCGTTCGCGCGAAATTGCGTGAAATCGCGGCACTCAGTCCGATCAAACGGAGAAATTGATTACATGATCATTCTAGTGGCAGCATTGCTTGGCGGCATCATTGGCGGCATCATTGCAAAACGCCGTAAAGGCGCAGTCCTGGATATTTTGCAATATGTCGCAATCTACGCCTTGGCCTTTTCGATTCCGGGCTTGTTTATCACGTTGATTGTACACCGTTTGGCTTTGTAACCGATGTTTCTGCCCTTTTTTGACAACCTCAGATCGGGTGGCGTTCCTGTCAGCCTACGCGAATACCTTAGCTTTCTTGAGGCGATGAAAGCCGGGCTTGTCACCTATGACACCGAAGGGTTTTACTATCTGGCCCGCGCGATCATGGTCAAAGACGAGCGTAATATCGACAAATTTGACCGCGCCTTTGCGACCACATTTGAAGGGTTGGACAAGATCAGCGCGCAAGATGTGCTGGACGCGGTCGACATCCCCGAAGAATGGCTACGCAAGATGGCCGAAAAACACATGTCAGCCGACGAGATGGCCGAAATTGAGGCCCTAGGCGGCTTTGACAAGCTTATGGAAACCCTGCGCGAACGCCTGAAAGATCAGGAAGGACGCCATCAAGGAGGTAGTAAGTGGATCGGCACGGCGGGCACCTCTCCTTTTGGGGCCTATGGGTATAATCCCGAAGGCGTGCGCATTGGCCAAAATGAAAGCCGCCATCGCCGCGCGGTGAAAGTTTGGGACAAGCGCGAGTTTAAAAACCTGGATGGTGATGTAGAACTGGGCACCCGTAACATCAAAGTCGCGCTGAAACGGTTGCGCCGCTGGGTTCGTGATGGGGCCGCTGAAGAGTTGGATTTGAACGGCACAATTCGTGCGACTGCCGAGCAGGGATATTTGGACGTAAAAACCCGCCCGGAGCGACGCAATGCTGTGAAAGTATTGTTGTTTTTGGATGTGGGTGGATCAATGGATCCCCATATTCAGGTGGTACAAGAGCTGTTTTCTGCGGCAAAGTCAGAATTCAAACATCTGGAATATTTCTACTTTCACAATTGCCTGTATGAGGGCGTGTGGCGTGACAATCAGCGGCGGTGGGATCAACAGATCCCTACCGAAGAGATTTTGCGCACCTATGGCTCTGATTATAAGTGTATCTTTGTGGGGGATGCCTCCATGTCGCCCTATGAAATCGCCTATGCGGGGGGGGCCAATGAGCATTGGAACAAAGAGGCCGGACAGGTCTGGTTGACGCGTGCGCGTGAGCAGTGGTCGTCTAACCTATGGATCAACCCGGTGCCGCAGCCGCATTGGGGCTATACTCATTCGATTTCAATGATACGCGAGTTATTTGAGGATCAGATGGTGCCAATGACATTGCAAGGGCTGGAAAACGGCATGCGTGAATTGACGCGGTAATCGCCAAACAAGGGCTCCCGCCCGGTGTCATAGCATCAAAGATGCAATGCCTCCCGTTGGGCGTGGCCTCGCTTCGCTCGGCAGGGACAAATTGATGGGGTGGTGTTATATGAGCGTGCTCGCGCAAAGGAGGTTTCGCGGCGAAACCTGTGATCTTGTTTTGATGATCCGCTTTGTGCAGCTTGTGCAAAAATTCCCTTGAAAAAGGTGATGCAAACGGCTCCACTCTGCGCAAATCAATTGGAGCCAGCATGCCACGTCATTTCACCCCGCAAGAATACACTGATCGCCAATCACGTGCCTGCGCAGCCCTGCAAAATACCGGCCTAGATGCCATTCTGCTATTTGCACCCGAAAGCCAGTATTGGCTCACGGGCTATGACACATTCGGCTTTGCCATGTTTCAGTGCATGGTCATGACAGCGAAGGGTGATATTCATCTGCTGACACGTCGCCCTGACCGGCTTCAGGCCTTGGATACATCGACGATTGCACCGGAGAACCTGCATATCTGGGCGGAGTTTGAGGGGGCGAACCCCGTTAATGATCTCCAAAAACTGATGGCTACTTTGGGGCTGTCCACTGCCAAGCTGGGGTTTGAATCACGCACCGCTGGGTTGACAGATTTCTGGGGGCAACGCCTGCGCGCGGCATTTGGCACGTTAACGGATGCCTCTGATCTGTTCCCTGATCTGCGACGCCACAAATCGCTTGCAGAGGTAGAGATGCACCGGCGCGCGGCCGCCCTATCAGATGATGCCTTGGATGGGGCGCTAAACACCACGGGTGCCGGAGCGTTTGAGGGAGATATTCTTGCCGCCATGCAGGGCGCCGTTTTCAAGGGCGGTGGCGATTATGCGGGCAATGAATTCATCATCGGTTCTGCCAAATCGGCGCTCTTGTGCAGGTCGGCTTCTGGCAGGCGCAGATTGGATGCGCAGGATCAACTCACCATCGAATGGTCTGGCGCATACGCCCGCTATCACGCGGCCATGATGCAAACCCTGATTGTTGGGCAGGCCAGCACCGCCCACCGCAAAATGCATGCCGCCGCCAATGAGGCCTTAATGGCCTGCGAGGCTGCAATCAAACCCGGCGCGCCCATGGGAGATGTCTACGAAGCGCATGCGCAGGTGTTTGACCGCCACGGATTGCGCAACGCCCGCCTGCAGGCATGTGGCTATGGTATGGGGGCGGTTTATGCCCCGATCTGGGTGGATTTCCCCATGTTCTACGAGGGAAACCCATTGATCATGCGCGAAAATCAGGTGTTCTTTTTGCATATGATTTTGATGGATGACGCCACCGAGCAGGCCATGTGCCTTGGCCATTCTGTGCTTGTGACCCCACATGGCGTTGAACGACTGTCTCGTCACTCCCCGGATCTGTTTGAGCTTTAATTCTCTTGATAAACACCTGGCGCTCTGATTTGCTTTGTTAAGTAAATTGGAGCCACCCCATGTCGAATGCACCGCGCTTTTCCATTGATCTACAGGCGTTCACGGACGATCCCTACCCTATCCTTGCAAAGATGCGGGCAGAGGCCCCAATCGCCTATGTCCCTGAACTTGACGCGACCCTATTCACCCGTCGCGACGACATTCACTTACATGAAAAACGCACCTCGGTTTTTTCTAGCGAACAACCTGACGGGCTTATGACCCGTTTGATGGGGCAAAACCTGATGCGCAAAGATGGCGAGGCCCATATGAACGAGCGGCGCATTCTTTTCCCCGCCGTCAGCCCTAAAACCGTGCAATCCACTTGGCTCCCCCAATTTCACGCCGCCGCCCAGCGGATCGTCAAAACCCTGAAACCACAGGGGCAGTGCGACTTGGTACGCGATTACGCCATGCCCATTTCCGCCGAGGCGCTAAAGGCCATCACCGGCCTAACCAACATGGCCCCCGAAGAAATGGACCGCGTCAGCCAAGCGATGATCGACGGCTGTTCGAACTATACAGGTGATCCGCAAGTCGAGGTCCGCTGCCATAACGCCACCGCCAGCATAGACGCCCATATTGATGCGGTTGTCTCCGCCTTACAGGCCACACCAGACAAATCCGCCCTATCGGTGCAAATGCAGGCAGGCCTAGGCATGGAGGCCACCCGTGCCAATATCAAGCTCATCATTTCGGGCGGGCAAAACGAACCCCGCGATGCCATTGCTGGCACGATTTGGGCGCTGCTAAATCATCCTACCCAACTTGCAGCCCTGCGTGACGGACAACACGAATGGGGCGATGCCTTTACCGAATATGTGCGGTGGATGTCGCCGATTGGCATGTCGCCACGCCAAATTGCCCAGCCTGAGCAAATCGGTGATATCTCCCTAACACCCGGAGATCGCGTGTTTTTCATGTTCGCCAGCGCCTGCCGGGACGAAGACCACTTCACCAACCCAGATCAATTTGACATCTCGCGCAATACTTCCCCTGCCATCAGCTTTGGCGCGGGGCCGCATTTTTGCGCAGGCGCTGCTGCGACGCGTGCGCTCCTCTCTCAGGTCGCGCTGCCATTGGCCTTTGCGAACCTGCCAAATCTGCGCCTAACAGGTGACACGCCCTTCACCGGCTGGGCGTTTCGCGGCCCAACGCAATGCCCCGTGGCATGGGATACCTGACGCGCCTCCCTAGAACCACTTGCGGTTCCGCCCCCCAACGCCCATATCTGGAGGATGCTACGTTTTTCCCCCATTCTTATCGCGGTTGCCTACGGGTTGATCATGTATCGCTTCTCGGTATGGCGCACCTCTCGCGAACTTGACGCGCGCTCAACCCCGCTTTCCGATCCTTTGCTGAACCATCAGATCGAACAAATGGCCCAAGCGCTGGAATTGCCCCGCATCAAGGTGCATATCTATGAGATAGAGCCGATCAACGGCCTCGCAGCACCCGACGGGCGGATTTTCATCACCCGCGGTTTTTATCAACGATATCTGGACGGCAAGGTTTCTAGCGCCGAGATTTCCAGCGTTATCGCCCATGAATTGGGCCATGTTGCCCTTGGCCATTCCCGTCGGCGTATGATTGATTTTTCCGGCCAAAATGCTCTGCGAACAGCAATGGCAATGGTTTTGGGGCGGTTTTTGCCCGGCATTGGCCCGTGGATCGCGGGCATGTTGACCTCGGTTCTGGCCGCGCGCCTATCTCGTTCAGATGAGTATGAGGCCGACGCCTATGCCGCTGCCCTTCTGACCAAATCAGGCATCGGAACGGAGCCGCAAAAGGCACTGTTTCACAAACTTGACGCGCTGACGTCCACCCGTGCAGGGGCCGCCCCGGCGTGGCTGCTTAGCCACCCTAAAACAGTCGAACGGATCAAAGCCATCGAAGCATTGGAAAAGAAATGGGGCCTTGGCAATGAGACCCCAACAGGGTGATTTTGCCTAGCCAAGCGCCTTTGCAAGCCGTGGCAACCGCGCCTTTTTGAACAAGGGCCGCATCTCCCACGATCTACCCGACAGGCGCGATGCCTCTTGCTGCACTGCCTCTGCAACTTGGGTCACAGCAGCTTGATCTTTCAGCCAGAAATCATATAAAAACGCATCAGGATCAATGCGTTGCAATCCCTCTTCAGCCAAAATATTGCGCGGAAAATCCTTGGCATTTAGCGTGACAATTATGTCCGCTGACCCAGAAATCGCTGCCGATAGCACATGAATATCTGCGGCATCCGGTAGCCATAACCGTGATTCCAACGACCCGGGCCAAGTGACCTCTGCCTTGGGCCAAGCGGCCCGCACCAGTGCCACCTCTGCGCGCGCCTGAACCTCACCCTCGGGGCCAAGTTTACGCGCTGCGCGCGCCCATTCTTCTAGGATGCGGGCCGACCACAAAGGCGTGTAACATCCCGCCTTTGCGACCCCCAGCAACATTTCACGCATGACCGTCGGATAGATCACGCAGGTATCCAGCAGAACCTTCACAGCCGGAAAAACAGGGCCTTTAGATAGCCACTTTCGGCCAGTTGCGGCATCAAGGGATGGTCTGGCCCAGCAAATCCTGTGTGTATCAGCTGCCCCTTGCGCCCTGCCCGTCCGATACCGCGCGCAGATGAGTTGCGAAACCGCGTCAGATCAGCTGCGTGCGAACAGGAGCACAACACCAGATATCCGCCTTCAGACACCAAAGGAGCCGCCAACCGCGCCACACGTTCATAGGCGCGCAAACCCTTTTCCAGCGATGTTTTTGACGGAGCAAACGCTGGGGGATCACAAATGACCACATCAAATTTCTCGCCATCATCTGCAAGCGATTCCATCACTGCAAACGCATCCCCCTTGCGGGTGGCAAACCGATCTTCAAAACCGCCAGCCAGCGCGCCTTCGCTCGCCAATGCCAACGCCGGGGCCGATCCATCCACGGCCAATGCATGTGATGCTCCGCCTGCCAATGCTGCCAATGAAAATCCGCCAACATGCGAGAATACATCCAGCACCCGCGCGCCATTGCTCAGCCGCTTGGTAAATTCTTGGTTCGGCCGTTGGTCGAAAAACAAGCCGGTTTTCTGCCCGCCAGTCAAATCCGCCATATAGGTCGCGCCGTTCATTATCACCGGCACGGGCTCTGTCGGGGCCGTGCCCACCATAACCACGCTTTGATCGTCCAGCCCCTCAAGGCTACGCGAACGACCAGATCCGTTTTTGATCACACAGCTCACACCCGTCACAGCAACAAGTGCAGCAACAAGCGGCTCAATCAACATCTCTGCCCAGGCCGCATTCGCCTGCAACACGGCCACATCGCCAAACCGGTCGATGATCACACCGGGCAAGCCATCGGTTTCCGCATGGATCAGGCGATAGAACGGCGCATCATACAGACGCTCCCGCATTTGCAGCGCCTTATTGATGCGCGCAGCAAACCACGCCTCATCAATCGTCGCGCTTAAATCGCGATCCAATACACGGCAAAAGATTTTTGAGGCCGGGTTCACAGCGACAATCGCCATCTCCCGCCGGTCAGAATCTTCGAGCATAGCGATGCTGCCCGCAGTCAAGGACTGCGTGCGCCGGTCGGTGACCAGCTCGTTATCATATACCCATGGAAAGCCGTGGCGGATAGCACGCGCGTTGGCTTTTGGCTTCAGTCTTACGACAGGAAAGGAGGACGACATCATGTCGCCCTCCTAAACTTATATTGCTGTCAATGAAAGGTCTGATAAGTCAGTTGTTAAACCAACCCTTGATCGGGCCTTAGATTGGGGTGATGCGGCGTGTGATACCACCACGTGGGGCAATGTATCCGGTCGCAAGGGTCATCTCTTCGCGCAGTACCCGTGCCAAATGCTGGGTGATACGGTATTTTTGGGTAAGACCCTTGGCATCGGCTTCGATGGCTTGTTGGCCGCCATAACCTTCCAGATTGGCTTTGATCTCAACGGGGCCACGGATGACCGCACCAGAAACCGGATCACGCAGGGTCACATCAAACACAATGTTATGAATGCCACCAACGGTATAGCGTGTTTTCTCTGTCAAAGCGTGGAACCGTTTTACAACGATTTCAACACGCACCGGCAGGGCACCATCCACATCAGTCAGACCCAAACGGATTGAGTTATCAAAGATCGCCTGAACCTGCGCATGGCGGTTACCCGGCGCATCTCCGCGCCAAACGATGTCACCAGCTGGGAAATAGCTGTTTGCTTCTGAAGCTTGCAACGCCTCAGGCACGATTACTTGAAAGTCCGCCAGATGGAACGACGGTGTCGCGCTGCGCATCTCTGTTGGGATCGGCTCAAGTGGCGCGTTCCGTGTTGCAGTTTCAACAGAGGCGCAGGCCGATACGGCCAAGCCCAAAATCATCAACATTACCATACGAACATAAGTCATGTTATTCTCCTTGGGCAGATTGCGCCCTTTCAACGACCTCCTCTATTTGGCGGGCAATTTAGGCAAGATTGCGTCAAATACTGTTCAATTCGGGGGTAATAAGAAGTTGTCTTTGTGCTCAATGGCAGCAAATCCGCTGCTCCAAGCTGTGCCAAATACCGTAAATAAGGCCACCAAAATTGCCGCCACGCGGGGTTTTCACCCTTGATTGATCAACCATTTGGTCATCACTACGTTCTGAACAATGGAAAATAAATTCAATAATATCAGTATGATAGATGGAATGCCCTCACCCCATAGCGACACCAGAACCGCTGCAACAGCCTCGTTTCTAACGCTCTCACAAAACTGTCGCATAGGGTTTTGATAGGTTTCGCGGCGAAACCAATCATTCGAATTGGGGCGGCAATTACTAGCGGGGCCTTGTGCGCCATCCGCCACGACGTTTCGGAGCCGTCATCGTCACCAAACCCTGCTGCAATACATCCGTCATGGGATGATCGGGGTTGTCAGGGCCATATTTGGCCAAGACATCCTTGATCAAACCCTGCGTGTCAGCCTCTTGTGGAACACCCAACGCCCAATCCAAAAAGATCGACCGGCATTGGCTGTCGTTAATACCCTCAATGCGGTAGGCCTCTCGCATCAATCCTTTTGGGTCCCAGATTTCCTTGGTCATCATAACGTCTCACAACTCTTGTGGTGCCCTCTCTAGGGCCGATTGAATCACTTTGCCTGCCATTCCCGTCAGCCCCTGAATCAAGGCCGTGAGATCATCCAATGTCGTGGCCTTTGATCCGCGCACCAGAAACGCAGCCCCACTTGTTCCGATCCCGGCACCGATATCTGTGTCTGTTACCTCGCCTTCGCTCAGCAACTTACCAGCAACCTGTAGGTGCCACAAAACATCATAAGCCTGCATCAAGGCTGCGCGGTCTGCGGCGTCAATCCACCCAATCCCGACACCCGCCGCCAAGGCAGCCCCCAATTCACGCGCATCACTCCCCGCCAACAAGGCAGCAGTTTGCGCCATCAACTCTATATCCTGCATACGTCCGGCACCGATTTTGGCATCCCACGGCCCCGCAGGCGTTTTTGCCCCCGCAATGCGCGCACGCATATCGGCCACATCGCTGCGGGCCTTGGCCCCGTCTCGCTCAGCACCAAGGGTTTCGCGGCGAAACCTGTCAACTTCCTCCATCAACTCAGGAGTGCCCGCCACAGGCCGCGCCCGCGTCAACGCCAGATGCTCCCATGTCCAGGCTTCCTCGCGCTGGTAGTTCTGAAACGAGGTCAAAGACGTCGCCACCGGCCCCTTTGTTCCCGAGGGCCGCAACCGCATGTCGATCTCATATAGGCGCCCTTCGGCCATTTGGGCGGTGACGGCTGTGACCATCGCTTGGGTCAAACGCGCATAATAGGCTCGCGCAGCCAGAGGCCGCCGCCCCTCGGAATACTCGACCCCATCGGCATCATAGATGACAATCAAATCCAGATCAGACTGCGCATTCAATCGCCCGGCCCCCAATGAGCCCATGCCCAAAACCATCGCTCCTCGACCGGGCATAGGCCCGTGTTTTGCGCCAAATTGCGTCACAACTTCGGGCCATAGCGCCGACAAACAGGCCTCTGCCAGCTCTGCATACTGCCTGCCTGCCTCGCCCGCGTCGGTCAGCCCCCGCAAGAAATGCACTCCGACCCTGAAATGCCACTCCTTGGCCCATCGGCGCGCGGTATCCAGTTTTCGCTCATAGTCTGGCTCCGCCGCCAGCAAGGCCGCCAGCTCTGCCTGCAACACCGGCATTCCCGGCCAGCCGGAAAAGAACCCGCCGCCAATCACCGCATCAAATACGCCAGAATTGCGCGACAAATGCCGCGCCAATGCAGGGGCAGTGCCGACCACATCCACCAATAAATCTATCAGCTGTGGATTGGCCTCAAACAAGGAAAACAATTGCACCCCGGCAGGCAATCCCGCCAAAAATCCATCCAACGCCAGCAATGCCTGATCAGGATGTGCCGTTTGCGCCAGTCGGTCCAATATCTCGGGACGCAAGCGTTTGAAAATCCCCATCGCCCGTTCAGAGCGCATCGCCGGATAGGTTTTCCAGCGCTCAAGCACCTCTTCATTAAAGGTGAAGGCCACTTCGCGGGCGGCCGAATCCGGTGCAAAGAACCCCTCTGTCAGCTCATGCACCTCCGTCAGGCGCGCGGCCAACTCTTGGCGCAACTCTACCAGATCACGCCCCATCAGGCAGGCAATGCGTTGCATTCCTTCTTCGGATTTTGGCAAGTCATGGGTCTGTGCGTCATTGATCATCTGGATGCGATGCTCGACCTCGCGGTGCGCGCGGTAATGATCCGTGAGGGTCGCCGCGATATCATCTTTAACCCATCCTTTGTCCGCCAATTGCGCCAAGGCAGGCACCGTGCCCCGCAACCGTAACTCGGGATCACGCCCGCCTGAGATAATCTGCCGCGTCTGCGTAAAAAATTCGATCTCGCGAATACCACCGCGCCCCAGCTTCATATTGTGTCCAGCCAGATCAATCGCGCCGCCCAACCCCTTATGCTCACGTATCCGCAGGCGCATGTCGTGGGCATCCTGAATGGCGGCAAAATCCAGATGTTTACGCCACACAAACGGCGTCAGTGTTTTCAAAAACCGCGCACCCGCCTCAAGATCCCCTGCGGCGGGGCGCGCCTTGATATAGGCGGCACGCTCCCATGTGCGGCCCAAGCTTTCGTAATACCGCTCCGCTGCCTCCATCGCGAGGCAAACAGGCGTCACCGCCGGATCGGGCCGCAATCGCAAATCCATGCGAAACACATAGCCATCCCCCGTCAGATCATTCAGCATGGCCACCATCCGTCGCGTTGCCCGGATGAAACTTGAGCGCGCATCATGAAAATCATCGCGGTCAAACCGGCCCTCATCAAACAGGCAAATCAGGTCGACATCGCTAGAGTAATTCAGCTCATGCGCGCCCATTTTTCCCATCGCAAGGCACACCATGCCGCCTGCGGTCTCTACATCATCCTCGGTTGCGCCGGGCAGTTTGCCACGTCGAATTTCGGCGGCAATCGCGGTCTTTAGCGCCAGATCACAGGCCAGATCGGCGAAATCTGTCAGGGTCTCTGTGACCTTTTCCAAGGACCATACGCCCGCAACATCCGCCAAACCCGTCATCAAGGCGACCCGCCGCTTACCCATGCGCAAGGCCGCCGCCATTTGGTCAGGTGCTGTGCTGCGCAAGTCATCAAACAGCGTTGCAATCGCCTGTTCAGGGTCGTCAAATGCACCCGGCATCCACGCCGCCTCTTTTTCAATCAACCCGCGTAAGAAGGGGCTGCACCCAGCTGTTCCATGGATTATGCCGCTTAGGGGCCCAGAAAACTCTGGAAAGAGTGCGGCACTTTCCTCTCCGCGTTCTGCGTGAAAGGCGACGGGCATGCGGGTTATGCGATCTGTAAAATTCATAGATTAACAATGCGGCGCGCTTCTTGCAGGGTCAATGATCTGCACCCTGAAAACCCCACAATTTTGGCGCAACCTTTCCTCGCCCCTGCCTTTGCCTAACCCGAATTTCGCCGCCCAGTTTCAGATAGCCAATTCCAAAGTGGCGGCCTGTCCGCTAATGCGCCGCTTGCAGGCGGTATTTCGACGATTCTTGATCTCTCATGGTCGAAAATCCAGAAAAACCTCAAGTTGACGCAGGGGTTTGAAAAATCTTCATCCAAAATTTCGCCGTGTAACTAATTGTTATTATTCGATTTATAAAGTTAATGTAAAAAACATTTACATAAACACTTGCAAAACGCTCACTCAAGCCCGATCTATTCAATGTGAAACGGATTAACATACACTCAACGAAACGAACGGAGACAAAAATGACACCTGTTGCAACCGCCGCCCCTGCCGCCGCCACCCTAGGTTGGTTTACCCGCGCCGAGGCATGGCTGGACAGTAAAGGTAAAGGCGCGTGGATCGCAGCAATGGTCCTTGGCTTTATCTTCTTCTGGCCCGTCGGCCTCGCCCTACTATTCTACATGATCTGGAGCAAACAAATGTTCAAAAAATCTTGCCGTAGCCACCGCAATGCCAGCCGCATGCATATGATGACGCCCACAGGTAATTCCGCCTTTGACGCCTATCGCAACGAAACCATGCGTCGCCTCGAAGAAGAGCAGCAAAGCTTTGAGAACTTCCTACAGCGTCTGCGCGATGCCAAGGACAAGTCAGAGTTTGATGAATTCATGGACGAACGTGCCCACAAAGCATCTGACGCCCAAGAAGAACCTCGCGCTGAGGCATAAGCCCCTCTTCACTCCCTCCAACTGGCCCTCCCTCAACAGGGGGGCCTCCCCTCCATGAATAAGGCCCCCCATGACCTATCCTACATTTGCCCTTCCTGACCCTGAAACTCAGCCCGAGTTTTATAGCGATGTCACCTCCAAGCGCTTTTTTGCCTGGGTATTGGATATGGTTTTCATCGGTTTCCTCTCCGGCGTCGCGGTCCTGTTGACCGCCTTTACGGGCCTGTTTTTCTTTCCGCTGCTCTTGTTGGTGGTTGGCTTTGGCTACCGTGTGCTCACGCTTGCTAGTGGGTCGGCCACTTGGGGCATGCGATTTGTCGCTATTGAGTTTCGCGACGAAACCGGTGCACCCTTTGATATGACCAAGGCCGTGATGCACACTTTGGGCTATAGTATTTCGCTGTCATTGTTCCCGCTGCAATTGATCTCTATCGTTTTGATGTTGACCACACAGCGCAAGCAAGGCCTGACAGATCACCTGATGGGAAGCGTCGCAATTAACCGGACTGCAAGGTATTGAATTCAACATGCACGCAGGGCTTGGCGGAACCATCCGGGGCTGATACCCTTCCCTGCGAACAGACACATAGGTTTTCATGCGCCACTCCCTTCCCTTGGCACCGCAGTTCTACGTGACGGCCCCCCAGCCCTGCCCCTATCTTGAGGGGCGGCTGGAACGTAAACTCTTTACCTCGCTACAGGGCGAGGATGCGCAAATTCTGAATGACACCCTGTCTCATCAGGGGTTTCGGCGCTCTCAAAATGTGCTCTACCGCCCCTCTTGCACCGATTGTTCGGCCTGCTTATCCGCCCGAATTGATGTGCGAAAATTCACCGCCTCCAAAAGCCAAAAGCGCGTGATGCGCCGCAATGCCCACCTGACGCGGCGCGCCACATCCCCTTGGGCGACCGAAGATCAGTATGAGCTGTTTCGCGAATATCTGGATACCCGCCACGCTGAAGGCGGCATGGCGGATATGGATGTTTTTGAATTCGCCGCTATGGTCGAGGAAACGCCGATCCGCTCGCGCGTTGTGGAATATACCGACACCGAAAACCGCGATCTGACCGCTGTGTGCCTAACAGCTGTGCTCGAAGACGGGCTTAGCATGGTTTACAGTTTTTATAAGCCCAACCTGCCGCGCCAATCCTTGGGCACGCATA